>JAFCCZ010000089.1 GCA_017609945.1 Candidatus Iainarchaeum sp. | reverse complement strand
TTACAGGGGAATTGAGGCATTCAAGCTAATAGCTGACGAAATGGAAGCCTGGATGAAAGAGCACGGAGTGAAGAACCTTAAGGAGATCGTGGGGGCAGCGCATGATTAAGGCGGTAATCTTTGACTGGTCAGGGGTGCTGAGCGATGACTGGGAGGCCTGCTTTCGCACTGCCAACGATGTGCTGGAAGAGTACGGCCACAGGGCGCTTTCAGAGAAGGAATTCAGGGAGCACTATGAATTGCCCTGGACGAATTTTTACAAAAACCTCAACATGGAAGTTGACATCACAAAAGAGTACAAGCTCTGGGAGAAAAAATTCCCAAAATACTACCACACGCTAAAGCAGTTTCCTGCCGCAAAAGGGGTTCTTGAACTGCTCAAGAAAAAGGGAGTAAAGGTTGTGGTTTTGAGCTCCCACTGCCAAAAGCTTCTGGAGGAAGAAATTGTTCAAGACGGTTTTGAGGGATTGAGTGACGAGGGTGACGCAAGCAATGCAGACAAAAGAGACAAAGTTGAAGAATTTGTTTCAGAAAACGGAATTGAAAAAGAGAACACGATTTTTGTGGGGGATATGTGCCACGACATTGAGACCGCAAGGCTTGCCGGAATCAAAAGTGTGGCCGTGCTGAGCGGTTACGATACAAGGGAAAAGCTTGAAAGGGAGAACCCTGATTACATTATTGAGGGGGTTGGAGAGCTTCCTGCCCTGATTGAAAAGATGGGGGGAAAAAATGTCAGAGTTGCCGCAAATAGTTAAGATAAAGCGGGTTCAGCGCGAGACAGGAGAGCACCACACACTCTTCCTTGACTTTAAGGCAGAGGCAGAGCCAGGCCAGTTCCTAATGGTCTGGATTCCGGGGGTTGACGAAAAGCCAATCTCCCTTAGCAAAATCTCCAAGGGGGAGCTAGCCATAACAGTGCAGTGCAAGGGAGACTGGAGCAGGAGAGTTTGCGGATTTGGAAAGGGAACAAAGATTGGAGTTAGGGGCCCATACGGAAACGGCTTCTCCCT
Organism: Candidatus Iainarchaeum sp.; assembly: GCA_017609945.1. Taxonomy (GTDB): domain Archaea; phylum Iainarchaeota; class Iainarchaeia; order Iainarchaeales; genus JAFCCZ01. The sequence continues at coordinate 5,793 of JAFCCZ010000089.1, read as the reverse complement.
TGAAGGAGTAAAAAAGGCAATAATTGTGGCGGGGGGATGCGGCAGCGCTCCCTTGAGGCCGCTGGTAGAAAAATGCTTGGCTGAAGGGATTGAAACCAAATTCATCTTTGGGGCACAGACGGCAGACAAATTGCTGTTCAAGGAAGCATTTGCTGAGAAATTAGGCGACAACTTATACATAACTACGGATGATGGCAGTGAGGGAAAGAAGGGATTTACCACCCAAACCCTTGAGGAACTGCTTGGAAAGGAAAAACCAGACTGCGTTTTTTCCTGCGGGCCTGAAATAATGATGAAGGGAGTGCTTGACATTTGCGAGAAGGGACGAGTAGAGTGCCAATTGTCGTTGGAACGTTTTATGCGCTGCGGTTTCGGGACCTGTGGGCAGTGTGTAATAGACGATTTGATGGTCTGCAAGGACGGGCCTGTCTTTTCAGGAAAAACACTGAGTAAAAGTGCGGAGTTTGGAAAGATTTCCAGGCTAAAGTCTGGAAAAGAGGTTTCTTTGAAAGAGTTCGCTGACTGGAGGCAGTGCTAATGGGCCTGCTTTTGGACAACTGTCTTGTGCTGATTAGTAACAAGCTGCTTCCAAGGCAGCTGCTTATTGAAAGGGGGAAGATTGCTGAGATTGCAGAGTTGAACGCATCGCTCCCAAGCATGAAAAGGATTGACTGCAAGGGCAAGATTTTGATGCCCGGCCTAATTGACGCGCACGTTCACTTCCGCTGCCCTGGTGCAGAACACAAGGAGGATTGGGGAACTGGAAGCAGGGCAGCCGTTGTCGGTGGTGTAACAACAGTTATTGACATGCCGAACAACAATCCAAGCTGCACTACGCAGGAAAGGCTTGACGAAAAGAAAAGAATTGCTGAGAAGGGCAGTGTTTGCAACTTTGGGTTCCACTTTGGCGCCTCAAATGATAATTTGGAGGACCTGAAGAATGTTGAGGGCGCAGCCTCATTCAAGGTTTTCATGGGAAGCAGCACAGGCAACTTGCTTGTAACCGACGGCGAGAAACTTGCGGAAATTTTCAAGGTCGCAAAGCTGCGCGATGCCGTTGTCTTGGTGCACGCAGAGGCAGAGGACATTATCAAGAAGAACACCGAGACCGCAAAGGCCGAAAACTGGAACCACGCAAAGTACCACAATAAAATCAGGACAAACGAGGTTGAGTCCCGTGCGATTGACCGCGCGCTGAAGATTCAGGAAGGGATTGGAAACAAGCTGCACATCTGTCACCTCTCCACAAAAGAGGGGTTGGAACTTGTAAGGCAGGCAAAGAGCGAGGGCAGGCCAATTACCTGTGAGGTTACCCCCCACCACCTTTTCCTGGACGAGTCTGTTACCGAATCACTTGGAAATTTTGCAAAAATGAACCCCTCCCTTAAGAGCAAGGAGGATGTTGAGGCCTTGTGGAAGGGAATTGCTGACGGCACAATTAATTTGGTTGCGACAGATCACGCGCCGCACACCCGCGCCGAAAAGGAAAGGCCATACTTTGAGGCCCCAAGTGGGGTGCCGGGGATTGAAACCATGCTCCCGCTTCTCTTGGACGCGGTGAACAAGGAAAGGCTTTCGCTGCAGCGGGTTGCAGAGCTTTGCTGCAGAAACCCTGCAAAACTTTACGATTTTGAATCCAAGGGAAAGATAAAGGTCGGAATGGACGCAGACCTTGTGCTGATTGATTTAGGGAAGGAAATAATTGTGAAAAACGGTTCGCTCCAAACAAAGTGCAACTGGAGCCCCTTTGCCACCTGGAAACTCAAGGGGGCGGTAGAACGGGTTTTTGTCGCCGGCAAGGAGATTAAGATTTAAATGAGAATAAGAGGTAGAGGGCGTAGGAAAAAAATGGATAAAGGAGAAAGCCGCCATAAAAGGGATAAGACCGCCGCCAGGCGCAGAAAAAGACACCAGAAGCTTGACAAGAAAAAAGGAAAAAAATAAAATAAGTCTTAAAAGTAAAAACTATTGAAAAGAAAGGAGGAGGTATTAATGAATTCAAAGGAAACGTTATGTAACGAACTGTTTGATATCGGGGCGGTAAAGTTTGGAGAGTTTACTCTGAAGAGCGGGCTGAAGAGCCCGATCTACATAGACCTCAGGGTTTTGGTTTCATACCCAAACGTTTTGAGGAATGTTGCGGGAGAGCTGATAAAAATTACAAAGCCACTGCATTTTGATAGAATTGCCGGAATTCCGTACGCGGCAATCTCAATCGCAACCGCGGTTTCACTGCAGGCAAACTATCCAATGGTCTACCCCAGAAAAGAACAGAAGGGATACGGAACAAAGAGGGCAATTGAAGGAGTGTTCAAGGAAGGGGAGACAATTTTGGTTTACGACGATTTGATTACAACGGGTGGAAGCAAGTTTGAGGCAATCGCCCCGCTGGAGGAAGCAGGACTGAAGGTAAAGGACATTGTTGTGCTTGTTGACAGGGAGCAAGGCGGCAAAAAAGAACTTGCCGAAAAAGGCTATAAACGAACTACGTTGATTTGCTGATCAGGTCAAGCGATGAAACGAAATCAATTGTCTGCATGGGCGCCGACCCAGTACTTGACAGGATTCCTATTGAAAAGGGAGGCGTAGAGGGCAAAATCTCAAGGTTTTACGAGGAAATCCTTGAGGCCTGCCAAAGCGAGGGCGCTTTGCCGGCTGCGGTGAAGCCAAACTATGCATTCTACGCCCAGTACGGATTTGATGGGCTGAAGGCATTGAAGAGTGTTTGCGAAAAGGTTAAGGAAAAAGGAATTCCTCTTGTGCTTGACGCCAAAAGAGGCGATATTGGAAAGACCAGCGCAGCCTACGCAAAGGAGGCCTTTGATTTCTGGGAAGCGGACTGTGAAACCATTGCTCCCTACATGGGAACAGACAGCGTAATGCCGTTCATTGAGAAAACAATCGGGAAAGAGCAAGGTGTCTACATTCTCAACAGGACCTCGAACCCGGGTGCAAGCGATTTCCAGGACATTGTTGCCGGAGGCAAGAAAAATTTCCAGATTGTGAGCGATAGCATTGTGAGGTGGAGCGAAACGGCTCTTGGAAACGTTGGCGCGGTCGTTGGCGCAACCTCAATGGAAGAGCTTGGGGAAATAGTGGAGCTCTTTGTGAAGAGCGAAAAGCAGATCCCCCTGCTTATCCCGGGAGTTGGAGCGCAAGGCGGTTCAGGTGCGGACGTTACCGCTGCTTTGAGAAAGGTGGGTTACAACCTCAAGATTGCGCGCATTAACTCAAGCTCTGGAATAAACTATGCCTACGAGAAGCAGGAAACAGACGACTTTGCAGGAGCCGCGGTTAAGGCAATAAAGAAATTGAACGAGGAAATTGGGCAGTTGGAATGAGCGCAAAATTCAAGATTGGGGTAATGGGCGCTGCGACAGGAACACACAGCGAGGAAAACATAAAGAAAGCTGAGGAAATTGGGAAGGGAATTGCGGAAAACGGGTGCATAATGCTTTACGGCGCAACCATTGGTTTTCCGCTTGCCGCAGCCGAGGGAACAAAGAGCGCAGGCGGAACTGTTTTGGGGGTAAGCCCTGCTGTAAACGAAAAAGAGCACGTGGAGAAATATAAATACCCAGCAGACGTGTGCGATGCAATTATTTACACTGGTTTTGGCTTTGCCGGGAGAAACACGATCCTTGTGAGAAGCTGTGACGCGGTAATAATTATCAGCGGCAGGACCGGGACAATGGTTGAATTTGGCGTTGCCTACACTGAGGAAAAGGTAATCGGTGTTTTGACTGGAACCGGCGGAATTGCGGACAAGGCAAAAGAGCTTGAGGAACTCTTTGCTGGAAAAAGCAAAGCAAAAATAGTTTACGATTCTGACCCAGAAAAGCTGGTTGAAAGAGTTGTCGCTGAGTTGAAGCAAAACCATTAAATAGCTCCTCCCCTCTCTTCTTATTCGGTTGTTATGGACCACTACATAAAAAAGATGAAGGCAAAGCCGTTTGACATTGACGCAGACAAGCTTGTTGCAATTCTTAAAATGGCCGACGCAAAAGAGCTTGGGCTGTTTCCCCTTGACAGGGTTGAGATTCGCTGCCCTAGAACCAAAAAGAAAACAGCCTGCGTTGTTGACATAACCAAAACAATGCTCAAGGAGGGGGAAATCGGGATATTTACCGACGTAAAGGAAAAGCTTGGTCTGAAAAAAGGGGAAAGCGTAATGGTGCAGGCGGTGCCCTCGCCTGAAAGCGTCCGCTTTATCAAGAAAAAGCTCGACGGCAGGACGCTGATAGAGGACGAGATTCGGGAAATCGTTCGCGACCTCGGCGACAACAAGATAAGCGAAATTGAGGCGGCAAGCTTTGTTAGCGCGGTGTATATTCACGGCTTCAGCTTGGGCGAAATCGTTGCAATGACAAAGGCCCTTGCCAATGACGGTTTGAAAATTCAATTTAAGGACGAGATAGTGCTTGACAAGCACTGCATTGGCGGCACAAACGGAAGAACCACAATGATTATTGTGCCAATGATTGCCGCCGCCGGATTTAAGATTCCGAAAACAAGCAGCAGAAGCATCACCTCCTCGGCAGGAACCGCTGATGCAATGGAGGTTCTTGCAAACGTTTCGCTTTCAATTGGGCAGATTAAGAAGATTACCAAAAAGGTTGGCGGCGTAATTGCCTGGGGCGGGGCTCTGGAACTCGCGCCGGTTGACGACAAGATAATCCAGATAGAGCACCCGCTTTCCCTTGACCCGCCAGGCCAAATAATTGCAAGTGTCATGGCAAAAAAGGCAAGCGTGGGGGCAAAATACATAGTGATTGACCTGCCGGTGGGCCCGGACGCAAAAATTCACAGCCGCGACCGCGCCGAGGAAATGGCAAAGAAATTTATTGCAGTTGGCAAGAAACTTGGAATGCGGGTTCAGTCTGTGATAACTGACGGAAGTGAGCCGGTTGGAAGGGCGTTTGGCCCTGCGCTTGAGGCAAAGCACGTGATGGAAATACTTGAAGGAAAGCGCTTTGACAACCTTGCCCAGAAGAGCTGCGAGCTTGCCGGTGTGCTGCTCGAAATGGCCCACAAGGTAAAGAAGGATAAGGGAACAGACTATGCAAAGGAACTTCTTACCTCCGGGAAAGCTCTTGAGAAAATGAAGGAAATGATCAATGCTCAGGGCAAGAAAGTGTTAAGCAGTTTAGAAATAGGCGAGGCAAAGTTTAAAAAAGTTGTAAAGGCAAACATTTCAGGGGAGATTGGGGGCATAAACCTAAAGAAGTGCGCCAACCTTGCAAAAACCGCTGGCGCACCAGCGGACAAGAAGTCAGGGGTCGTGCTGCTTGTTAAAGTTGGAGACACGATTAAGAGAGGCCAGCCGCTTTTCCAGATCCACGCTGAGAACAAGAGAAAAATGGAGCTGGCAATGAGATTTGCCTCAAAGAATAAAATTGTTGAGACTGAAAAAATAATCCTTGAAAAGTTTACCTAAAGCATTTGGTTGAACAGGCCTACAAATTCTTTGCACGAGAGAAGATTAACCTTTGTTTTTGCAAACTCGCTTGATTCAACGGCTCTGAGTGCAAACTCTCTGTCAAAGTCAGGACCCATAAATTGAGCGCAATTCTTTACCGCATTAAGCAGGTTCTTGTTCTGGAACCTGAAAATAGATTTCACAAACTGCTTGAAAGCGCCCTCGTTCTTTGCCGTGCCAAACCTCTGCACTGCCTTCAGCTTAACCATTGAAGAATCGGACTTTGGCTTTGGAAAAAAACTTTTTGGCGGAACCCTGTAAAGCATTTCAACCTCAAAATTGTATTGTGTCAGAACAGGCAGTGCATTGTACTC
>JAFCCZ010000015.1 GCA_017609945.1 Candidatus Iainarchaeum sp. | reverse complement strand
AACAAGCTGTTTGACAGGATATTTCCAATGGACTTAAGGCCGCAGGGCCATGACATAATTGCGCTTTGGGCCTTCAACACGATTGTTAAGGCCTTGTTCCACCAGAAACAGATCCCGTGGAAAAACGTGATGATAAACGGCTGGGCATTGGACTCCAAGGGGAAGAAAATGAGCAAAAGCATGGGCAATGTTATTGCGCCGGAGGAAATGATTGAAAAGTATTCAGCGGACGTTCTGAGATACTGGGCAGGCCTGCCAACCCTTGGAGAGGACATTCCGTTCATGGAAAAGGAGATGGTTTCCGGCAAAAAGTTTTTGACCAAGCTGTTCAACGCATCGCGCTTTGTCTCAGGCGCCTGCAAGGGACTGGGAAAGGTTGACGAGAAAAAGCTTAAATTCAGACTAGAAGATAGGGCTATCCTTAGCAGGCTCAACTCCTTAAAAAAGACAACAACAAATGCGATGGACTCCTACAAATTCAGCAAGTGCCTTAATCCGGTTAGGAACTTCTTCTGGCTTGAGTTTGCAGACCATTATATTGAACAAGTGAAAAGTAGAATTTACGGAGAGGACAAAGAAAGCAAGAAGGCAGCGCAATTTGTACTGCAAAAAGTTATTTGGGAAATCCTGCTACTGCTTTCCCCGTTCGTACCGCACATTACTGAAGAGATTGCGCAAAGCACATTCAAGGACCAGCTAAAGGAAAAGAGTATTCACTTAGAGGCCTGGCCAGAGTTTGATGAAAAAATGATTGATGCAGCAATAGAAGAACAGTGGGCAAATACAAATGAAGTAATCTCAGAAGCCAGAAAAGGAAAAAGCAGTAAAGGGAGACCACTTAATGCGCCAGTAAGAAAAGCTACAATAATATCTGGGGCCCTTATTGAAATGGTTGAACCAGGATTGGAAACTATAAAGCAAACAATGCACTTTAAAGAAGCCACAATTATAAAAGGTAAAAAATTAGCAGTTGAAATGGAATTTGAAGATAGCTGATTTTATGAAACTATTGCGCAGAGGGGCAGAAGCAGAACTCTACGAAGCGGAATTTGAGGGCAAAAAGGCATTGCTCAAGAAAAGGGTTGAGAAGGGCTACCGCTGCAGGGAGCTTGATGCGGAGATTGGCGCTTCCCGCACAAACCTTGAAGCGCGGCTGCTTGGGAAGGCGCGAAGTTTGGGCGTTAATACCCCCCGAGTTTACAGCGTTGACAAGGGCAAGCGCGAGATTGTGATGGAGTTTATTGAGGGAAAGCGAGCGAAAGACGTTTTGAACGGCAACAATTTTGGAAAAATTTGTGAGCAGATAGGGCAGGGGATTGCAAAAATGCATGCCTTTGACCTGGTTCACGGAGACTTGACAACAAGCAACATTCTAATGCGCGGCAAGGAGCTGTTCTTCATTGACTTTGGGCTTGGAAGCACAAGCAAAAAGGTTGAGGACAAGGCAGTTGACCTGCTTGTGTTCAAGAAGACCTTTGAGGCTACCCACGCAGAGCTAATGCCAAAGGGCTGGCAAAAGATAATTGCAGGCTACGTCAGAATAATGGGCACCAAGGGAGATAGCATAGTGGAGCACATTGCCAAAATTGAGAAACGGGCAAGATACCATTAGGGATTAACCAGCGCCACAATGCAGCATCTTCCCTGCCCTTCACAAATGCCGCAGTTGGGATTCCATTCCTCAAACATTGTGCCCTCAATATCTTCCATAAGTTTTTCACGGGTGATATTGCAGGTTACTGCAATCCTAATGTTCTGATTTGAATAACCATTCCAAGTAATCCTGTGGTGAGGCGAGCCATCGCTTAACAAAAAACCGCGGTCTGAATCCTCTTCAAACTCACCCAAGCTCATGCAAATATTTTCTGCTGAAAGGCTTGTGCTCTCTGAAAGAGCGGAAGCAGACAACACATAGTTTGGAGTGAAGGTAATAGGCATCTGCGTAATCTTTATGGACTCAGGCTTGTTGTACAGGTCGTTCAGAAGCTCAATTGTCTTGTCTGTTGGATCGCGAAGACGGACTGGCTTATAAGAAAATAAATTTGATACAATAAACAAGGCTACGCCAACAACCAAGAGAATTGCCAAATATTTTCTCAATTTGAGAAGAATTTTGCCGTCAGCGGGTTTGGTTGAAGCAAGAGATCCTGTTAAGATCCAAAAAGCGACAATGCCTGCTAATGGCAGAATAATAAACGGGATTAAGATAAATATGCCCATTGATTGAAACGGACTTGCGAACAAAAATAAAAGAATTGGATTGGTGAACACTCCAAGAAACGCTGCAAGCACAATACTGTTCTTTGTGGAGAGCTTTGTGTATAATTTGAAAAGGAGCGTGTCAAAGATTAAAATGGACAAAAATATTGTGAAAAAACTAAGAAGCGGGACATACGCGAATGGGGGTTGTAACACTTGCATAAATAAATAAGGGCCAATATAATCCGCAGCCCACCCAAGCAAAGTTATTGCAATGAGGGAAATGACGATTTTTTTGCCAGAAACATTTTGTAACGGATTTTTGAGAAAGTATTTTTGGACAAGTAATACTACCCCTCCGTTAATTGCAAGATTTATGACAAGAACAACTAAAATCATGCTGCCGAGAAGGGTAAAGGGTTCAGGGCCTATAATGTCCGCCTGCACGCCACTGGCCAAAAGAACTAAAGCTAAGGCAAGCAAAAGATAGTTTTTCATGCAATTTTACTAACGAAGCCATCTTTTTTAAACCTTTTGAGAGCCAATTATGTTACAATTTGTGTTATTCTCTCCTGCGCCGTTAGGGCAGGGGGGTGAAAACTCAGTAAATTTAGTAGTGAACTTGAGGGAAGTTCTCAAGAAACCGTAGGTGTCTTGATGGCGCGAATGCACTCTGGAAAGAAGGGAAAGAGCAAGAGTTCAAGGCCTCCTGCAAGGAAGGCCCCGAGCTGGGTAGAGCTCAAGCCAAAGGGCGTTGAGGAGGCGGTTGTGAACTTGGCCAACGCAGGCCACTCCCAGTCAGAGATAGGCTCAATGCTGCGGGACCAGTACGGTGTTCCGGACATTAAGACTGTTGCCGGGAAGAAAGTGAAGCAGATTCTTGAGGAAAACGACCTCCTGCCGGAGATTCCGGAGGACCTGATGAACCTCATCAGAAAAAGCGTTACCTTGAGGAAGCACATGGAGCCAAACAGGAAGGATTTCACCGCAAAGCGCGGTTACCAGCTGACTGTGAGCAAAATCAGGAGACTTGTTAAATATTATAAGGCCCAGAAAAGGCTGCCTAAAGAGTGGAGATACAGTGAGGAAACGGCCGCACTGCTTGTGAAGTGATAGTGTGAAATTTGAGGCAATGATTCAGAGGAACAGCAGGAAAATTTTTGGAAAAAGCGGGGACTTGGGGATTGAAGAGATTTTGAGGGAACTGGACCAAGTGGTGAAGAAGGAGATTGATTCAAAGAAGTGATTTTTATGGCTGAGAACACGACAAAGAAGAAAAAGAGGGCTTCCGCCAAAAGAACTGTTGACAAGTGGAAGAGAAAGAAGTGGTTCAAGGTTTACGCCTCAAAAGAGTTCGACCAGAAGGAAATCGCGGAAACTCCCGCCGAAAAGGAGAAGACTGTTCCAGGCAGAACCATAAATGCAAACCTTGGAGACCTGACAGGCGAAAGGCAGAAAAGGCACATTACGATTAAGTTCAAGATTAAAGAGGTAAAGGGCCAGCAGGCTTACACTGAAATAGTAAAGCACGAGGCAAGCCATGGATACATCAACCGGCTTGTCAGAAGGAAAAGCAGCAAAATTGAGGCCGTGCAGACAGTTACAACAAAGGACAACAGGAAGGTAAAGGTAAAGACACTTGCACTGTCGCAGAAAAAGCTTGAGAGAAGGCAGGAAATGGCCATAAGAAAGGGGATTGTGCAAAGCGTTGAAAGAAGCGCTGCCAAGAACGATTTCTCGCCCTTTATCCAACTCGTTGTTTTTGGGGTGCTTGCCTCCAAACTGTTCAAGGACCTTAAAAAAGTAGCCCCTCTGAAGAGGGTTGAGATAATAAAAAGCGTTGTCCTAGAAGGGTAAAAGTACATGATTCCCCCACTTGACTTTGCAGTAGTGATTGTTGCGCTTGCGTTCTTTTCAGCGATTTCGTTCAAGAAAAAAGCGCTTGATTTGGCAGGAATAGTAGTCGCCAATGTTGTAGGATTGGTAATTTTTTACCTTGGCGGCGTAAACTATTTTTTTCTGGCAGTTCTCTTCTTTGTAGTTGCAGAGGCAAGCACAAGGTTTTCCTCAAAAAGAACAAAGATTTCGCACGAAAGGCGAACCACTGGCAATATCTTTGGAAACAGCTGCGTTGCGGTTATAGCGCTTGCCATGAACGTTGAAATAGCATTTTTCGGGGCTCTTGCAGCAGCCCTTGCCGACACGCTCTCAAGCGAGTTTGGGATGCTTTCAAAGAAAAAGCCAGTGCTGCTAACAACCTTTGAAGAGGTTGAGCATGGAACGGACGGTGGTGTAACTGCTTTGGGAACCTGGAGCTCGCTGCTTGGGGCGGCAATAATTGCCTCAATCCACTTTGCCTGGAACTGGAACACGTACCTTTTCGGAGTGCTTGTTCTGGCCGGTGCCTTTGGCTCGGTGGTAGATTCCTTTTTTGGGGCAGTCTTTGAAAGAAACAAGCTGCTTGGGAACACAGAGGTAAACTTCCTTGGTTCGGGGGCCGGGGCCCTGCTGGCTTTTGTGCTCTCAACAATGCTGTGAAAGATATAAAAATCTAATCCTGTTCTTTTCATTAGATGCTTGCAGACTTAATGCAGTTTTTTGCGGTTGTTGTACTGGTAGCAATTCCCATATACCTCAGCAACAGCTTTGCGCTTATTCTGGGCGGAAAAACCTACCTAGACTTTGGAAAGAACTTTTTTGACGGAAGGCCACTGTTTGGCAGGGGAAAGACGTTCAGGGGAACAACCGCAGGAATAGTGCTGGGCTCGGTTGGAGCGCTCGGGGTAAGCGTTTTTTTGCCAGGGTTCACCACAGCGGTTGGCACAAACTACTTTCACTACGGTTTTCTTTTGGCAACAGGGGCAATGCTTGGAGACATTGTGGGCAGCTTTATTAAGAGGCGGATTGGACTGCCAAGAGGCGAAAGCGTGATGCTGTTGGACCAGCTGGACTTTGTTGCGGGCGGCATTCTTCTTGGAACGATTCTTTTTATTCCTAACGTGTGGCAGATTGCTGTTCTTGCAGTGCTAACTCTTTTAATGCACAAGCTTGCAAACGTTATAGCGTTTAATGCAAGACTGAAAAAGGTCCCGTGGTGAACTGCATCAGGAAAGAGCTCGTTTTTTTAGTAAAGTTCTTTGCAATATACCTTGTCCTGCAGGGCCTAATAATGCTGGCGCCCTTGGGCGGGCTGCAAAATTTTATTGCCTTGCTTGGGGCAGGGCTGCTTGGACTGGAAAGTGGAGGAAACGCAATTGGTGCAGGCGGGGGGACATTTATAATAGCTGCAAACTGCACAGGCCTTGTTTCAGCAAGCATTTTGGCGGCAGTGGTTTTCTCCCTCAAAAAGCCAGAGTTTAAAAAAAAGCTGCTTGTTTTTGCTGCAGGGGCCGTTGCCCTAATGCTGCTCAACATTGTAAGGCTTTACATAGTGCTTCTTGTTGCATTAGGTTTTGGAATGCAGTGGGCAGATACTGCGCACATTGTAAGCTGGTTTACTACTGCGGCGTTGGTCTTGGCAGCATGGTATTTTGGAACAAAAAAGATTGCCAATGTAGCAAATTTCGGAGAACTTTTGTAGTCTCAGTAATTTGAAAGGATTTCCTTTGTTATCTCGCCAAAGGCAGGCCTTGTTATTAGAACCCCTACGAGAACGCCGACAGAGGTGGTTATTGCAAAGCCCACCAGCTTTCCCAAACCAAACCCAATAACTATTATTGGCAACATTACAACAAGGGTTGTCGCAGCAGCGGCAATAACCATAAAGAAAGCCCTTTTTACCCTTGTGACAAGGCTTCCCTCTCCGCCTTCACCGCCCTTCATAAGCTCGTCAGTTATAATTATCTGGTCGTCAACACCGGTTCCAACGGCCGCAAGAATTCCTGCAACAGCGCCTAGATCAAATTTGCTGATAAGCGAAGCAAGCGCAACTATGATAAAGACCTCGCTCAACCCAATGAAAACAATTGGAACGGTCAGCTTTAGGACACGGTAGCGCAGGAATATAACCAGGGCAACCACAATAAGGGCAACCAGCCCAATAAGGCCTGCGCTGACCAAAAAGTTTTCACCGAGAAGCGGGCTAATTGTTTCCTTGCTGATGCTCTTCACTCCAACCGGAAGGGAACCGCTTTCAAGCAGTATGGCAAGGTCAGAGCGCCTTTCCTGGGCTTCCTCAAGTGTTGGGGCAAACCCTCTAATTAAAAGATTTGAGAGTGGTTCGGTTGTGTCCTTTGCCTCGTCAGGAATGTCCTGGTTTGTTACGTCAGCACTAAGTGAAATAACCTGTTTAAGACCTGTTGCCTGCCAAACAAAGGGCAGCGAAGCCTCAAAGTCGGGCTCCACCAGATCAAAGCCAATGGAATCAAGTTCTTGTCTGAAGCTTTCGGGCAAGTCAGGCGAAACAATTGCACTCTGGTTTGACTGCAGCAGTGTGGCAAGCTCTGTAACCTGCTCCTCGCTAAAGGCTTCGCCGTCCGCAATTATGTGCGGCATGGCCGAATTCAGCAAAATCTCCTCTATTTCGGTTTCGAACGGAATGTTTTCATTCCTGTTGCCCTCAATCAAAAGAAGCCTGTCTGTTTCATAGGTTTCCCTTGAAACAACAAGCACTGTCTCCTTTGGCCGGTCAATGTAAAAATACGTTTTGTCGCATTCGTACTGCCTTCCAGTGCTCTGGTCATAGCCCGTTAATTCACACCTGTGCCAGCTCAGGTCCTTAAATCTCTCGGCAGCATCGCTTTTCAGGATAAATGGCAAAGTCCAAAGAACAGAGTCTTCCTGTGGCTGTAGGGAATATCCCCTGGTTGGGTCCTTGACTATGTCAATTATGCCCTCTCCGGTAAAAACAGTTTGGCCGTCAATTGTTACCTCAAACCGGCCCTGCTTCATCAGTAAAGATTCAATCCTTTCCACGGTTGCAGGGTCTGTTTCCGCAACCTGGGCAATTACAAACTCTTCCCCGAAAAAGTTTACGCTGGTGTCCCTTAAGCCAGTCCAGTCAAGCCTTTGCGAAATGGTGGTTGTAATTCTTGCCCTTTCGTCAAGGTCAAGGATGGGCTCGTCAAGCTCAATCTGGAAGAGGGTCCCGCCCTTGAAATCAATTCCAAAATCTATTCCGTTGATTCCTATTATGAGAAAGCTTGCCATAAGAAAGGCAAGCAAAAGAAGTATCTTGTAGTTCTTGATGAGCTCACTCATATTCTTTCCCTCCTTTCAACATACCAGAGTAGAACCGGTGCGTTCATAAACCAGGTTGAGGAAAGGTCAACTATCAAACCAAAGAGTAGAACTGCCGAGATTTCAAATACGACCAACATCTGGGTAGTAAACGAAAGCACAAGCATTGTCAAAAGCGCAGCAATTGTTGTTGCGTTCATTGTCAGGCCGGTTATAAGTGAGTCATACACCCTCTGGTCTGTACTCTGTTCCCTTCTCTTAAGCAGCTTTGTTGTAAGCATGACGTCTGTGTCAACACTGTAACCAATCAGCATGAGAAGGGCGGGAATAGAGCTTAGGGTCAGCGGAATCTGGAACAAAGCCATTAGTCCAAGCGCGCCCACTATATCCAGTACTGCTGAAGCAATCACTGCGACGCTTGGAACAACCTGCCTGAAGAAAATAAATATCACTATTGTTATCAGAACCATTGCAACCAGCCCAACATTAAACGCTGTCCTGTAGAAAGCGCTTCCAAGAGTTGGGGAGACGTCTTTCTTCTGGAACGCCACTTCTTTGCCCAACTGGAATTTTTCGCTGATAAGGGCCTGCACCCTATTGTTGAAGCTTTCCTTGGCGTCAACTACGGCCTCTGATGCCTGCTGAACCGCCTTCCCTGCATCTGCCGAAAGGTTTACAGTAGGGATGTAATCTGAAACCAGTTCAACGGCAGCCCTTGAGTGCGCAAGAGATGTTTCGCCCTGAGATGCCTTTGCAAGAGCAAGCTCTTTTTCAGCCGCAGCGATGGCGGTATTTCTGGCAAACTTTATTGTAAGGCCGTTACCGCTTACAGGCGAAGAGGTTGAAACAACGCTCAAGTCAGTTAAATCAAAGTTTTGGGTAAGAAGCTCCTCTGTCTGCCTTGCATCAAGAGGCTTTTCCGAGCGTATGATTATGAGGGTTCCGCCGCTCAGGTCTATGCCCAGTGGAATCCCTGGATAGACAAATGCAAGGAACGCGGTCGCTATAAATACGATAACCGGCAGAATCAGCAGCCTTTTGTAATTGCCTTTGTATAGTCCTCTCAGTGGGTTCATTGAAAAAACACCTTCACCTATTTTAAACAAAAAGGAGCATAGAATTCTTAATCTGCAAGGTTTTAAAATGCTTTTGGAGAGGTTTTATGAATCTAAGAAAACTGCCTGAAAACAACGAATTGCTGGAAATTGCACTGCGCAGGGGCAGAAAGGAAGCAGGCTCTGTTGAGAAGCAGGCAACCCCAGTAAAGAAGGAAAAGGCCAGGGAGAAGAAGCGGATTGAGGTCACGGCAAACTACGTTGAAAGGGCCCTCTCCAAAGTTGTTACGGATTTCCCAAACATTGAGGAAATGAATCCCTTCTACAGAGAGCTTGTAAAGGCAACCATTGACGCCGACAGGGTAAAGCAGGCCCTTGGCCAGTTCAGCTCTGTCTCCAAAATTGTAAGAAAGCTCAAGAGAACGCACTTAATCCGGGTAAACAAGATTGGGAGAACAGGCAGGGGAAAAGCAAAGGCGGAAACCGCTAGGTTTATTGGCAGGCTGTCCTCGGTTGTGAAAAGCCTTGGAAAAAGCATTAAGGATTACAACAAGGCGGCTGTAAAGCTCAAGGAACTTCCCAAAATTAAAACAAACCTGCCAACCGCCATAATCGCCGGATGCCCAAATGCGGGAAAGAGCACACTTCTTGGAAAGCTTACCGGGAGTAATGTAAAGATTGCCTCCTACCCATTCACCACCCAAAAACTTGAGATGGGATACTTCAAACAGCGCTACCAGGACTTTCAATTAATTGACACGCCAGGACTGCTGGACAGACCGCTTGAGAAAAGGAACAGGGTTGAAAGGAAGGGAATTGCCGCGCTCAAACACCTTGCCCTGCTGATAATTTTTGTTTTGGACCCAAGCGAACACTGTGGCTTTTCACAGGAAGCCCAGGCTAGTTTGCTTAAGGGAATTGCAAAAGAGTTTGGAAAGGGCAAGGTTGCGGTGTATCTTAGCAAGCGGGATATTGCAAGTGCTGAACAGGCGGAAAAGGCGGTTAAGAGAATTAAGGGATTTGCACTAATTGAAGGGTCCCTGGAAGAAATAAGGAAAGAGATTTCAGGGCGCTGTAGGATTTAAGTTGCCTTTAAATTGGTTTCCTTGCACACTTTTGGTCAAGCTAAATAGATTTTAATTGAGCTTTCTGTTTAGTGCTGGTTTCAAGGTGAATGCATGGCAGACGAGATAAAGGATGAAATAAAAATTGTGGCAGAGCTAATGCAGGACGTGATTGAGGACAGGGGAGTCCCGAGAAACATCCGCAACACAATAGAGCAGGCAATGGAAAAGGTAACAAAGAAAAATCCTGAGCCAATGAATTTCAGTTCTGCAATCTACCTTCTGGACGATGTCAGCGATGACATCAATATGCCTTACCACACGCGAACAGACCTTTGGGAAATCATTTCTAAACTGGAAGCTTTGAAGGAAAAAATGAAGTGACACCGGTTTGGAAATAACTGAAACGTTGGAAAAGGAAATTTTGGGGTTTGCGAGCGGAAAGAATATACTCCTGCAGGGCAAGGCCCTTGAAGCCCTAAAGGCCTGCAAAGATTTTAAAGCAGTGATTGAATCACTTGAGGCAGAGAACAAATTCATACTGAGCAAAGAGCTTGTTGAGGAAAAAAGCAAGGTTTTGGAGGCGCCGAAATGCGAGCTTGAACCAAAGGTTGTTGTTGAAAAGAGCTCCTTTTTGCCCCGGGCCAAAGAGTTAAATTCAAATCTTAAAATTCTCAAAGAGTTTGATGTTACAAACCAAAGCTGCTGCGAGGGCAAGGCAGAGGACTTCAAGAATCTCTTCAGAAACAAGTTCAAATTCCTTTCGGGGATGCTTAAGAGAAGGCATACCCTTTCCCCAAAACCAATCAAAAGGTTTAAGGGGGTTGTAAAAAACGAAAAGCTTGACCTAATTGGGATGGTTTACAAGAAGTGGATCACAAAGAACAGGAACCTTGCGTTTCAGATTGAGGACCTTGAAGCAAGCTGCATAGTGCTTGTAATGAAAAACGATGAGGCCCTTGGGAAGCTGGCAGAGCACGTAATGCTTGACGACGTGATCGGAGTGAAGGGGATAAAGTGGGGCGAAGACCTTGTTATTGCAAAGGACCTGCTGTGGCCAGAGCTTCCAATGCGGCAGCAGAAGTGTTCCGAGGAAAAAGTGAGCATTGCCAGCATAAGCGATCTGCACGTTGGAAGCAAACTGTTCCTTGAAAAGGAATTCTACAGGTTCCTTGACTGGATAAACGGCAGGATTGGACCGCGGAAGGAAAGAGCACAGGCCGGCAACATCAAATACCTAATGGTCGTGGGCGACAATGTTGACGGAATAGGAATCTACCCAAAACAGTTTGACGAGCTAAATATAAGGGACATAGACAAACAGTATGAAGCATTCTCAAAACTTATAATGCAGATTCCGGAATACATTGAAATTGTGATAACGCCGGGGCAGCACGATGCCGTAAGGTGGGCAGACCCACAGCCGGCAATCCCGAAGCAGTTTGTAAAAGAATTGAGTGAAATGGGAAACGTGCACTTTGTCGGCTCGCCAAGCTGGCTTGAGGTTGAAAACCTTAAGGTACTGTTGTGGCACGGGGGCGCACTCCACGACCTGATCTCAAATATGTCCTTTTTGGATTCAACGCACCCGCAGAATGCCACTGTGGAACTTTTGAAAAAGCGAGACCTGATGCCGGCTTACGGTTTAAGGTACCCCTACGTTCCGGAAAAAAAGGACTTTATGGTTATTAGAGAGGAACCGGACCTTGTGTTCATTGGAGATATGCACCACCACGGCATTGCCAACTACAGGGGAACAACTGTAATCCACAATGGGACCTGGCAGAGTAGAACTGATTACCAGATTAAGCTTGGGCACACACCAACGCCAGGGGTTGTGCCAGTAATTGACCTGCACACAAGAAAAATAAGCCAGAAAAATTTTATCGAGGAAGAGGGTGAATAGGGTGGCAGTTGAAATAAAGATTAAGGCAGAGGAGCAGGTCAAAAAGTATTACGACCAAATTATAGCCAAGACCTTGAAGCAGTTTGATGTTGCGTCAAATGCCCGGGCAAAGGGGCTCGACGTTGTTGACAGGGTTGAAACTATTCCGGTTTCAGACCTTGCGGACAGAACAGAAACAATAATCGGGCCTCCTGGAATTGCAAAGCGCTACAGGGAAGTAATGAAGGAAACCAACGGGGACAGAATGCTGACAATCTTCAAAATTTTCAAGGAAATCATTGAACAGGAATGGTGTGAAATTCCTGACCCCCAGAAAAGGGTTGAACAGGCAATAAAGACTGCGCTGGTAATTAACACCGAGGGAGTTGTTGTTGCGCCGTTGGACGGAGTGCCACAAATTCTGATAAGCGAGAACCCGGACAAGAGCAAGTACATTAACATATATTACGCCGGGCCGATCAGGGCAGCCGGAGGAACCTCTGCTGTGCTGCCGGTAATTTTGGGGGACTACGCAAGGATTTTACTTGGGCTGGATCGCTACAAGCCAACAGAGGACGAGGTTGAAAGGTATGTTGAGGAATGTCAAATTTACGAGGAGCTTGTTTCAAGACAGTACAAGATAACCGATGACGAGGTGAGAAAGATCGTAAGGGGCTGCCCTGTCTGCGTTAACGGCGAGCCCACTGAGAAAAGAGAGGTAAGCGTTCACAGGGACTTGCAGCGAATTCCGCACAACAGGGTCAGGGGCGGAATGTGCTTGGTTGTGAGTGAGGGAATTGGCCTCAAGGCAAGAAAGATTTTAAAGTTCAGCAAAATGCTTAACCTTGACTGGGACTGGCTTGAAGACATAATAAAGGTTGAGAAGAACGAGGCAGGCACCATTGAACTTAAGCCCAACTGGAAGTATTTGGAGGGAACGGCTGCAGGCCGACCAATCTTCAGCTATCCAATGCGGGCCGGCGGATTCAGGCTGCGTTACGGCAGGGCAAGGAATATGGGCATAATGGGAAAGGGATTACACCCTGCCACAATGCACCTGCTGAACGGTTTCATCGCAAGCGGCACCCAGATAAAGGTTGAGAGGCCAGGGAAGGCCGCGGGAATGTGCGCTGTTGACAGCATAGAGGGGCCGATTGTAAGACTGCTCAACGGAAGCGTTGTGAAGGTTAATTCCCTTGAACAGGCAAAGGAGGTAAAAAGGAAGCTTGAGCGAATACTGTTTTTGGGAGACTTGCTTGTGAGTTTTGGAGATTTCAAATACAGTGCGCACCCTCTCGTTCCAGCAGGATACTGCTCCGAGTGGTGGAAGCTAGAGTGCGAAAAAATTCTTAGGGAGATTAAAGCGGACGAGAGCCTCTTTGAAAAGGATTTGAAACACCATGAGGGCGTGAGCGTGGAGAGGGCATTTGAACTGAGCGAGAAACATTCCCTTCCGCTTCACCCAAACGCACTGTTTTACTACAGGGTTCTTGAAAAGGAAGAGCTTGTTGAACTTGTTTCCCTGTTGGGAAAAGCCAATCTGGAGGAAGGGGAACTGAGGGTGGCAAAGGATGAAAAGTTGAAGGAGTTGCTTGAGAAAATCGGCGTGCCGCACGAGGTTAAGGGAAATGAACTGATTTTTGCAAAGCCGGAATCTCTTGCTCTGGAGAAAACCCTCGCTATCGGCGGCAAGGGAGATGTTGAAAAGGTTGCTGCTGAAAGCGAAACAGTAATTGAGATACTTTGCAAGCTAAGTGGTTTGGATGTAAGGGACAAGGCAGGAACGTTTATTGGAACGAGGATGGGCAGGCCTGAGGCAAGCAGGCCAAGGAAGATGATTGGAAACCCACACGTGCTCTTCCCAATTGGACTATACGGCAGAAACTCAAGGAGCATTAACAAGGCAATGGAGCACTCAACGCATAACTCTGCCCAGGGCAAAATTGAAGTAGACATTGTACTCTTCAGGTGCCCAAGCTGCAGCAAAGAAATACATACACCCTACTGCTACGAGTGCAACATAAGAACAGTTTCCATAAAGCTCTGCCCATTGTGCGGAAAGGAAATGGGCGAAAAGTGCAGAAAGTGCGATAAGGAGTGTGTTCCGCACAGCAAGCGCACAATAGACCTTGACGAAATCGCTCACAAGGCCGCGCAGAGGCTTGGAATAAAGATGCCTGAACTTGTAAAGGGAGTAAAGGGCCTGATTAACGACAACAAAATTGCCGAACCAATTGAAAAGGGGCTGCTTCGCGCGAAATACGATTTGCACATTTTCAGGGACGCAACAATAAGGTATGAGGCAATTAATGCCCCACTAACGCACTTCAAGCCAAGCGAGGTTGACGCAAGCGTTGAAAAGCTGAGGGAACTTGGTTATGAAAAGGATATTCACGGAAAGGCGCTGAAGGAAGAAGGGCAAATGCTGGAAATTTTACCGCAGGATATTGTGATAAACGAAGCGGCGGGGGACTTCTTTGTTAAGGTAACGCAGTTTGTGGACGATATGCTCGAGAAGTTTTACAAAACAAAACCGTTTTTCAA
>JAFCCZ010000014.1 GCA_017609945.1 Candidatus Iainarchaeum sp. | reverse complement strand
GCTTCACTCTCTTGTTGCGCATTATAGATTAATAGAATAAAGAATATAACCCTTTTTAGTGGGCTTGGCTAACGCCTTAGTGTAATCAAATAAAGGAAGCTGCAGTAGCTTCAGAGCTGTTAGTGCCTGCCCTTTCTGCCCCTTTGGACTTTTCTACCCTGGGTTTTCTTAACAGGGCGCTTCTTTGTTGGCCCTTTTCTTGTAGTCCCTGACACTCTTCGTACTGCCATAGTGTTAAAATTAGCTCTTGGTCGTATTTAAAGTTATGTCCCTTTTGGAATACCGGAAACCCGCTCTCTGCTTATTATTTAATTCATTAATTAGAGAATATAGTGTATGATTTCCCCAAAGCTGTGCATTCGGTGCAAGGGCAAGCTGCTCTGTGGCCTGAATACCTGCCCAATCCTTGAAAAGCAGAATTTCTTCAGGGCGGCAGATTCCCTGGTTAAGGGAACCTCTTTTTCCGGGAACTCCCCGCCAAGCGTTTTCGTTTCCTGGAAAAACTACCCCAAGATTAACATCGCGCCCTTGAGTCCCCCAATCCTTAACAATACCGCAATGCTTGACTCTCCGGAGAGATGGTTTGGGCTGTCGCAGGAGCGCATTGTTTCAATGCGCCAGCAGCTGATCCGTCCAAACAAAAGCATTTTTGCAACAGAGGCAAGCAACCCGGGCTACGATCTTGTTGAAATTCAGGAGCTTGCGATGTCTTCTTCTCCAATAACCGTAAGCGTTGACCTCAAGAAGAAAATCTCGCCAAACATTTCGTTTGGCCAGGGAGTTGCCCCAATGGGCCCAATTGGCTTGCTCAAAAAGTTCTCTGTTGAGGGTAACCCAAGCATTCCCTCAAAGGTTGACTACCTTGTCTCTGACACGGATGCAAAAAGCCAGACCGCGCTAATGGAGCTTTACGGTTCCGGAATCCCGGTAAGCTATCTTCACAAGATTCTCTCGGCCGGAACCCTTGGAGTTAAGAAAAACCGCAGGCTGGTTCCCACGCGCTGGTCAATCACCGCTGTTGACAGCAATATCAGCAAGGAACTTGTCAATGAGAAAGTGAAGCACTTTCAGCAGATTGGGGAATTCCAGCTTTTCCACTCCAACTACCTTGACAACAATTTTTGGGTTTTGTTAATTCCGGGGAGCTGGGCTTTTGAGCAGCTTGAGTGCTGGCTTCCGGGCGGTTCCTGGGCGGCGAATGCAACAGAGGCAAACATAATCCAAGATTACGAATTTTATACTGGTGAAAAGGGCTATGCCTCCAATGTCCAAGGCGCTTACTATAGTGCAAGGCTTGCTGTTGCAGAATACCTAGTAAAGAAGAAAAGGCAGGCTGCAGCAATAGTGTTCAGGGAGATTGGTTCTGGATATTTGATGCCTCTTGGAACATGGCAAATAAGGGAAAATGTTAGGAATGCTCTGAACCAAAAGCCATTGGCCTTCTCAAGTCTTTCGCTTTCACTTGCATTTCTTTCAAGAAAGTTAAAGATTCCAATTTCTAACTACAAAAAGGAAAGCAAGTTGTTGGACTTTTTGCAGCATCAGAAGAGACTTTCTGATTTTGCCAAATAGTTTGGTTTCTTAATGCAGTTTCAAGTTTCTCTCTTTTTTCAGGGTGAATGAACGGAATCTTTTCTAAGAATGGCGCGAGGCTTGCTTTATTTCCGTATAATTGCCAACAACAGCCGTTCGACTTAATAAATTTTGTTGGAATGCCATCTTTTCGCAATTCAATTCTGATTTCTTCTAATATTCCTTTCTGTTTTTGTGCCAGAGAAATTTGACAAGTCATTTTGTTTTTCTGAAGTGCTACGTTTCCTTCCGCATCAAAGAAACCAGCGATGAATGCCCTTACAAGATTGCGGCTTTTTTTTATTTTGCTTGGGATTCTGATGTTTTCTTTTCGCCCGTTTTCAATCTCAAGTATTTTGTTTAGAAAGGAGTGGATTACTTCTGACTGGACAAGAACTTTAAGGCAGTAATGTCCTTTTTCAATCTTTGCGGAATAATTGAAATTTTCTTCCAGCAATCTGACTGTTTCTTCAAGGAGAGCTTTTTCTATATTGTGAACTGAGACAAGGTAATCTCGCTTTTTTGATATGTGGAGGTTTCCATCGCCACAAATTAATCCACAGAGATAAGACAACCCTTCATCTATTTCTGTTGGCAGTCTTACTTGCACTCCACCGTGTGTTAGAAAAAGAGGTTTGCTTTCCATAACTTTCATTGTGGCTTCTGGACTTTTGAGAAGCAATCTAATTGGCAGGGCCCTTCTCCCAAGCCTGTATCGGCTTTTGTTCCAGGATTTCTCATCAGCAACCAAATGGTACTCTTTTAATATACTGGAAATTTCATCTGAGACAACAACCCGTAGCTTTGTCAGCTTTTGATAATCTTCAAACTGCATGTACGAATCACAGTTTTTCCCTTTAAAACTGGCTTGGAAGGAGAGTGGAGTTCCAGTGAATTCCTCCCCCCGAGAATTTCCACTGAACGTGCAAAGAGAGCGATTCATTCCAAATCGCTCTCCATAAAGTTATGGAAAATCCACACGTCTCGACCATCCAGCTCATCTGGCAGGAACTCTGCAATATGCTTTACTCCATTTATTTCTTCCGCTGTTGGAGCGGAAAAACAAAATTTTTCCGAAACCATTCAAATCACCTCCAATTTATGATGAATTTTTTCGTGGACGGCTCTGCTGCTTTTGGAGGCATTAAATGCTTTACGCTGAGCAAGGCGAAGCTAAAGCTTTAAGCCGAGAAAAGCAGAGTCCTGAGAAAAAATTCTCTGTGGAAGGTGATAATGAGGTTAACAGCTGCTAACCAAACCAGTTGTTTTCTTCACTTCTTAAACTTCATGAACTGGGCAAGCAGTGCCTCTAGCTGAATTCTTTCGTTTGCGCCTTCTACCAGCCTGAAGTTGTATTCGCCGATTACGTCAACGAGCGCGATTTTTGTTTTTTCGTCCAGCTCTTTTCCAGGCATTTCCATTGTTTCCCTGTAAAGCTGTAGTATAACGCCTTCGCCTGACATCCCGTAATCGTACATTAGTGTGTCAAGCTTTTTCCGTGCCTCAATAAATTCCCCTTTCAGCGCAAGCGAAATCATTTCCTTTATCTCCGTGGGCTTTGCCCTGCTGCTCACGTTGAATACGGTTTCCTCGCTTACGTCTTTTTCAAGGGATGACGCGGCCTGCATAATGTTGATTGATTTTCTCATGTCGCCCATGCTAACGTAAATGATTGCGTCAATGGCCTTTTTGTCAAGCGTTATTTTTTCCTGCTTGGCGATTTCGGAAAGCCTTGCCTCCATGTCCTTGCTTGACAGCGGCTTAAACCTTGAGACAACGCACCTGCTTTGAATTGGTTCAATTATTCTGCTTGAGTAGTTGCAGCTCAGCACAAACCTGCAGGTTTTCGTGTATTTTTCCATGGTCCTTCGCAGAGCCTGCTGTGCGTCGCTTGTCAGCGCATCGCTTTCATCCAGAAAGATTATTTTGAATTCAGAGTTGAATGCAAGGGTTCTTGCAAAGTTCTTTATGGTTTTCCTCACCACGTCAATTCCGCGTTCGTCGCTTGCGTTCAGTTCCAAAAAATTCCTTTCAAACTCTTTTCCAAAGAGCTCTTTTGCCAAGGCCACTGCCGCGCTTGTTTTTCCAACCCCTGCCGGCCCGGAAAAAAGCATGTGCGGGCAGTTCCTGGTTTTCACGTACCTCTGTAGCCTTTCAAGAATTTTTTCCTGGCCTATTACGTCCTTTAGCAGTTCAGGCCTGTACTTTTCAACCCATGGAAGCTCAATAGCCATTCTCCAGTCCCCCAAAATAGCTTGCAGAGAATTAGGGCAAGAAAACAGTTATAAACATAATAGTGCAATATCTGTTAAACGAAAGAGAGCTGTTTTTTTTATGGCTGAATCTGATGTGCAGAACCAGGTGTCCAGTTCGCTTAACGCAAACAAGTACGTTATTGCAGTCTTCTTGTTTGTTCTAAGCTACGGCATATTGTTTGCGCTCGCAAGCGCCAACAAAGCCATTGGGCCAATGGTTTCAGAGCTTCCGATAGTAAACATTTTCCTCCCGTTGCCTGAACTAAGTAGCCCAATGTACCTGCTAATGCCGGTGGCGGGATTCTTTTTCATATTTTTCCTGGTTGACTGGGCCAACAGCTTTTTTGAGAAAAAGCCGGGCTTTTCAATTCTTCTGCCGATTCTTTTCTTTGC
The DNA here is from genome assembly GCA_017609945.1 of Candidatus Iainarchaeum sp. Taxonomy (GTDB): domain Archaea; phylum Iainarchaeota; class Iainarchaeia; order Iainarchaeales; genus JAFCCZ01. The sequence goes on along the minus strand of JAFCCZ010000014.1, from coordinate 9,895 downwards.
CCTGGCAATGGCAGCGTTCTACATAGCCCTGTTTTGGTATATTGGAAATTATGCACAGCTTGCTGGCAGAGCGGTCACCCTTGAGGAAATTAACCGGCTTTTCGTTGGCCGCTTCAAGGCCTCAGGATACTATCTCTTTGTTCTATCAGGCCTGCTTGGCTGGGTTTCACGCGTTGCGCTTGAAAAAATAAAGCTCTAAAACCCTTTCCAAGCAATTCTTTCTTATGGATAAAACCTTTTACCTTGAGGGCTTTGGCTGCAGCATGAACAGCGCTGACAGCGAGCGCCTTGTGGGCTTTCTTGAGTCAAACGGCTTCAGGCGCCTTTCCGACCCTGGCAGAGCGCAATTCATTCTTATCAACACTTGTGCGGTAAAAGAGCAGACCGAGCTGAAAATGCTAAGGCGTGCCCGCGAACTCTCCAAGATCGCAAAATCCCAAAGTGCGCGCTTTGTGGTCTGTGGCTGTCTGCCAAAGATAAATCCGGAGGCCCTTTCAAAGACCGTCCCGCTCGCAATCCAGGCCGGACCTCACCTTGAAGAAATTGCTTTTGCCATTGGAATTTCCCCGCCAAAACACCCACTAAAAATTTCACCGGTCCCCTTCAACCCCCTTGTTTCAATTATTCCTGTTGCAGAGGGCTGTGTCGGGGAGTGCACTTACTGTGCTGTCAGGGCTGCGCGCGGCCAGCTGAAAAGTTTTTCTGAAAAAGTCCTTTTGAAAAAATTCAAGCAGGCCGCGCGCCAGGGCACGGAAATCTGGATTACTGCTCAGGACACCGGCTGCTATGGCCTTGACATAGGGAGCTCTCTTCCCGCGCTTCTGAAAAAGCTTCTTGCCTCTTCCGCCAAAAAGTTCCGCGTTCGCCTTGGAATGATGAATCCCCGGCACCTTGCTTCCTTTTTTGATGAGTACCTTGCCCTGTTTGAGGACCAGCGGCTGTACAGGTTTTTTCACGTTCCAATCCAAAGCGGGTCCGACAAAATCTTGGGTGCAATGAAGCGCCCTTACAAGAGCGCGGTTGCAAAAACCCTCTGTAAAAAAATCAGGGCAGAGTTTCCGCTTGCAACAATTTCAACGGACTGGATTGTGGGCTTTCCAGGGGAAACTGAATCCGATTTTGGCAAGACTGCAGAGCTTCTCAGGGAAATCAAGCCGGACATTTCAAACATCTCGCGGTTTGGCGCACGTCCGAACACTGAGGCCGAGCAGATGCCTGTCCAGCTTCACGGCCGCGCCAAAAAGGCAAGAAGCCGCGCTCTCACAAAACTCCAATCCCGGGTTTCGCTGGAGCGAAACAGGCTTTTTTTGGGTTTGGAGCAGGAAATTTTTGTTTCCGAAGAGGGCTCAAAGGGGAATTTCGTTGGCCGAAACCAAAGCTATAAGCCTGTTGTAATTGAGGAGAATTTGCTTGGCCGGTTTGTTAATGTTAGAGTTGAGCAGGCCTTTCAGACCTATTTAAAGGGAAGAATTATGTAAAAGTCCCGGCGATGATTTTTAATAACAATTGCAGCCTTATATTTAGGGGGTTGATTTGGGGTGAAGAATGCCTTTTTGCACTACAAGCGCAATTTTAAGGCAGCCATAGCCTTCGCCCTTCTGCTTGTTTTCGTCCCGGTTTTCTCGATCTTTGAAAGCGTTTTCGTTACAGGGGGCTCAATGTTCCTTGACTACAATGTGGTTGATATGCAGCAGATTGCAATTTTTATCGCTGCCCTTCTTTTGTTCCTTGTGTTCTACTCCTTTTTCATGTCAATAATCGTGTTTTCCGTGAGAAAGGATTTGAGCAAGGTAAAGCTCCAGCTTTACCTGCACGAGATGATTCAAAAGTTTACCCTGAAGCTCTTTGTGTTCTTCTTGGCTTTCTCGCTTTTGCTTTACGCTGCTGTTCTGGTCCTGCTTGTTCTTGGCGCAGACTTGCTTGTTGCATCACTGCTCGTTCTGGTGGTTTCGCTTTTCACAATGTTTGTGCCGCAATCCATTGTGGTTGATGAAGAGGACGTGTTGCACGCTGTAATGAACAACCTTGAATTTATTGGAAAGAACCCGAAGGATTTTGTTAAGTTGCTGGTTGTGGGATGCGTTCTACTTGCCCTCTCCTCGCTTATCGGCGAGCTGGTTGACAGTTTTTACCTTGTGGGCGCTTACGTTTCCCTGTTTCTTGCCCTTGTTTTTGTGCTGCCATTTTTGGAGTGCATGAAGACAAGGATGTATATGATGAAATTTGAGTTGATCAGGTCCCCGCATCTTGTAAGCGAGATCCATAAGAAGGAAACTCCCGCGGAACAAAGCCTGAAGGATTTTCCAGCCTAATTATCACATCTCAACAAGCTTTATGCCGCGCTCCAGCTGGCTGCTTGCCGCTTTCTTGTTTTCGGCCAGCGCCTTAATCTGCATCTTTTTCTGGATTGAATCGCTTTTCAAAAGGAACTCCCGCGCACCCAAAGGGTTTACCGCCCTTTTGTTTTCTGCCTCAAAGCGCTTTATGCCCTGTCTGTTGAGCAGTTCAGCCACAATAAATCCTTCCCCAAGCTCTTTTGATATGAAGGAAACGGTTTTCTCGGCAAACTGCATTGCATCTTTCTCGCTTCCCTGTGTTATTTTCTGTGCGCTTCCCATTAGCCCGTAAAGGCCTACGCAATCAAGCATTCCCTTTGCGTCTATGCCCTCTTTTTTTAGGTAATCTCTTTTTGAGAGGATGTTTTTCTTGAGCTGGGCAAGCTCCTTTAGGGCCTTCAGGTTTTCGCCTGTCTTGTTAAAGAAGTCCTGCTCTTTCCCCGCCAAGGCCGCCTTGGCCAGGTTTACACCAAACATCCCACATAGGTTGTTGTCCGCCGCAATTCCGTTGAGTGAAACAAGCTCTTTTTCCAAGCAGTTGACCAGGGTAATGCGTCCAACCTTGTTCCCGCTCAAAAGCTTCACCTTGTATTTTGTGTCCGTTGCTATGCCCAGTCTTGTGTTAATCCTGTTAAGTGTTTCCGTTTCCTTAATGAAGGAGCCCACGCTGTTTGCAACAAGGTTTCTTTCAATTCCGTCGCTGAACCTGTCCGGAACAAACAATCCAATTCCCAAGTATCGCTCAACGTCGGTCTTTTTCGGAAACACGGATTCAAAAGCCTTCAGGAAAAGCTCGGTGGATTTTGTCAGCCCTCTTTTTTTGCAGAACGGCAGCAAAGCAATGTTCGCGGATTCCGCATTTATTGGCCACGAAACAAGCCGCTCAAGAATGACCATTCTTTTGAGGTTTGAGAAAATTGTTTCATTAAGGCTTTCCTTTGGTTCAAATTTGTGGTGCAGGGCAACCGGCTTTGTTGAAAAATCTTCAATGCATGCAATGAATATTTCCGACCGCAGGTGCATTTCCCCAAACTTTCTCGGTATGACGCGTAACAGATTGTACTCGCCAAGAACCCCCTTGCTTTCCTGCGGTGAACGCGTCAGCTTTCTTTTGATGTCGTAAACCGGTATCCCAATCCTTGCGTACTGCCCCCTTATGTTTTCGTGCCCGTACTCCAAAAGCTTTACATTAACCATTTCCCTTATGAGGGCGGTTGAAATATAACTTATCTCCAGATCCTTTATCTTATTCTCAACTTCATGCCCAATCTTTTCGGCAACCCCGCGCGTAACATTGGTTTCCTTCAAGAGCGACCTGATTATATTTCCCCTGTCAAAGTGTGCGATGGTTTGCCTGCTGGTCCTGACCATCATTCTTTGAAAGCTTGCGTAAACCTGTGCGGCCTGCGGGTCAAGGGCTGTAAGCAGATCCAGAGTCTTTTTCCTAAGGGCTTTTTCAGAGGCATTTTCTTCCCCTGAAATTTCCTTTACAACCTTTGTTATGGTCCAGGCTGTGCAGCCTGCTTCCTCACACTCCTTTGCGATTTTCTCCACGGCTGAGGCTATTGGTTTGCTTTTTTCCCACTTTTCCATCCTATAAATGGGTTTTGCAAAATTATTAATCCTTTCTTTCAGAAAGCAAACTTTTTAATAAAGTTTTATTTGAAATACTAATGTCGATTGGTTTTTTTTATGGCTATGCAGGTTTCTTTGGACAAGGTTGATCTCGCGATTTTGAAGCGGCTTCTTGACGATGGCAGATCTTCCTTCAGCAGCATTGCCAAGGAAACAAGCCTTACGGATGTCGCAATAAAGAAGCGCGTTGAGGGCCTTAAGCGCAAGGGCGTGATTTCCTCAATCTCAGTCGACATCAACTACAAGGTCCTTGGGTTTGAGAACCCGATCTTTGTGCAGATCCGAAGCGAACTCTCCAAGAACAGGGACCTGATAAAGAAACTTGGTTCGCTTGACTATGTGGTTGAGTTGCACCAGGTGCTTGGTGAATATAATCTGCTTGCAAAGATTTTGGTAAATGATTTGGACGACGCTGAAAAGGTAATCAACAAGCTTGGGGTGCTTGACGGAATTCTTGACCTGAAGACCCTTGTGGTTTTGTCCGAGCTGAAGAGAAGCAAGGCTATTCCTTCAAGCTCTCTGCAGAAAAGGCTTTAATCATTGCTTCTTGCCGGCAGTCTTTTTTATGATGTGCTCTTCTGTTTTCTCACGCGCTCGTTCCTTAACACTTGGGCCAGGGAGCCACATCTTTAGGGCTGCAAGTGAAATCAGCGTACTTGCTATTATTGCAATGTAAACAATCTTAACAACCTCAAGCGCGCCCGGAATGTTGTGTGCAATAAGCAGTGGCGCAAGCGCTGCTGGCGCTATGCCCTTTGGTGAGATCAAACCGATCTTCAGCTTTTCAGGGGTTGAAAGCTTGGTTCTGAAGAGAACGATGAAGCTGCTCAAAAGCCTTGCCGCAACCAGGGCAACAACTATTGCAATTATTTCCTGCCTTGTGATTGACAGTTCAATAAGTGTTTGCACCGAGAACTGCATTCCAAGAAGCACGAACACAAAGACCGTGAAGATAAATGCTAGCTGCTTTGAGAACGTTCCAAGAACTTCCTTTTTTGGGATATTCCTGCTGCTGAGTAGCAGCGCGGTAATTGCAACCGAGAGGATTCCCGAACCAAAAAGGTTTTCGGCAATGACAAAGACGGAAATTGCAATCATTAGCCCTGCAATCTGCTCGTGTTCTGTCCTTAACGCAATCAGGATTTTTTGTCCGACAAATGCCCCGGTAATTCCGACTGCGGCGCCTACAAGTATCAGCAGGAAAAATTTTGGGATGTTGAGCAGGGCAAGTTCAGGCTTTACCACGTAATCAAGAAGCAGGAGCGGCAGTATCAGGGTAAGCGGCTGGTTGAAAACGCTTTCGCTCATCAGGATTGTTGAGATTCTGCTTTCGCTTGCCGAGCTTGCTGAGATGGCTGCGGAATCGCTTCCGCTGAGCAGTGCCCCGAGAAACGCAGCAGTTATAAGGGGCAGGCTTAGCAGGGAATAGGTTATGCCTGTTATCAGCCCGAAGGTTATCAGGACTCCAAGTGTTGCAAGCATCATTATTATCTTTGAGTCCTTTTTTATTTCGCGGAGCTGCAGGTGGAAGCCAGCGCTGAAAACGATTATAATCAGGGCCAGGGTTCTAATGAGCTCGCTGAACCATTCCCATCTCCCCATGTCCAGAACTCCAAGTGAGACAGCAGCGGTTCCTGCGAGAATGAGCGATACAACAAACGGGGCGCCTGTTTTTTTGCTTGCTGCCTTCAAAACTATGCCGATAAACAGCACTATTGCTATTTGTGTAAGGAGTGTGAGCACTCCGCCTGCTTCTATTGGGCCAGGGGTGGGCATGCTAATTTCCAACAACAAGAGGCGTTTATTGTTTTTATTCTTTTTGATGCCAAATTAGTTGATATGATTTTGGTGGTTGCAGAGAAGGCCATTGCCGGGCAAAGAATTTCATCAATTCTTGCCGGCCGCGACGTGCCTGTCTCAATGGAAAAGGGGGCTAAATTTTTTGCCTTTGAGCGCGGTAGCAAGCAGTTTATTACAGTGCCCTTACGCGGCCACGTTGTTGACATTGACTTTCCTTCGCGTTACGCTTACTGGATTGGGACCGATTTGAGAACCCTGGCAAAGGCAGATATAGAGTACAAGGACAGTGAAAAGCCAATTCTTGATTTCCTGCGCAATATTGCAAAGGACGTTGACCAGGCGATAATTGCAACTGACAACGACAGGGAGGGCGAATCCATTGGTTTTGAGGCAATTAACGCTTTAAAGGAGGGAAATTCAGGCATAAAAGTAAAGCGTGCGCTTTTTTCTGCAATAACTCCAGTGGACATAGAAAAGGCCTTTGATTCCCTTACCGACGCCGATGAAAACCTTTCTGACTCGGCCGATTCGCGGCGCGAAATAGACCTTGTGTGGGGCGCGGTCCTTACACGGTTCCTTTCAATTGTCTCAGGCAGACTTGGCAAAGAGTTTTTGAGCATGGGCCGCGTTCAGGGGCCAACCCTTGCCCTCATCGTTGACCGGGAAAAGGAAAGGCTTGCTTTTGATCCCAGGAAGTACTGGGAGCTTGCCGCAGTCTTTTCCAAGGAGAAAAGCAAGTTTGAGGCAGGCCACAAAAATGGCAGGTTTTGGGACGAGAAAGAGGCAAACGAAGCGTTTGACTGCAAAAGGCCCCCAAAGGGCAAGGTAACAAAAATTACCAAGAGGAAGCGCGTGCTGAAGAAGCCTCTTCCCTTTAACACAACCTCGTTTCTTACTTCCGCTACCAGCATTGGCTTTACCGCCGGGCGTGCCATGCAAATCGCCGAATCACTCTACCAAAGCGGTTTCCTTTCCTATCCGAGAACAGATAACGCAGTATACCCTGCCTCTTTGGACCTTAATGAAATTCTTACGCAGATTTCAAAGGTTGCAGAATTAAATGACGCAGTAAACAAGGTTCTTGCACTCAAAAAGATTGTTCCCTCAAAAGGCAAGCAGACAAAGGACCACCCGCCAATTCACCCCGTTTCGGCGGTGAGCAGGCAAAAGCTTTCACCAGAGCACTGGAAGGTTTACGAGCTTGTCTGCAGGAGGTTCCTTGCAACGCTTGCCGAGGACGCGGTAACCGAAAACCTTTCGGTTGAAATTGACCTCAACGGCCAGCCGTTTATTGCAACAGGCCAAGTTTTTGTGAAAAAGGCCTGGAAAGAGCTTTACCCCTATTCCAAGGCAAACGAGGTTTTCCTTCCACCGCTTTCAGAGGGCGACACCGTTGCCCTTGAAAAGCTTGAGAAGCTTTCAAAGCAAACCACTCCAAAGCCAAGGTATTCCCAGGGAAGCCTTATTAAAAAAATGTCCGAGCTCAACCTTGGAACAAAGTCAACGCGGGCTGAAATTATCCAAAAGCTTCTTGCGAGAAAATACATTTTCGGGAAGAAGGCCCTTGAGCCAAACAAGGTTGGTTTTGCGGTCATTGAATCAATTGAAGAGCACTCCCCTATTGTGGCAAAGTCGGACATGACCGCCCGCATAGAGAAGGAGATGGATTTGGTTGCAGAGGGAAAGAAAACCAAGGAGTCGGTTGTGAACGAGAGCAGGGACGAGCTCTCCAAAGCCCTTGACAAGCTGCTTGAACACAAGGCAGATGTTGGCTCGCACATAAGGAAAGCCATTCGCTCTGACTCAATAATCGGACCGTGCTCTGCAAAGGGCTGTGACGGCGAACTCCTTATTAGGAGGGGCAGGGCAACGGGAAAAAGGTTTTTGGGATGCAGCAACTATCCAAAGTGCACAAATTCTTTTCCCTTACCGCAGAAGGGCCCAATTTCACCCCTGTCCGAGAAATGCCCTGAGTGCGAAAACATTATGATTTACGTGGGCGCAGGCAGGCGCCGCTTTAAAATGTGCATTGACCACAACTGCCCGTCAAAGGAAGAGTGGAAGAAAAGAGCTGAGGATAGGGCAAAAAAACTAGGTGAAGAAGAGGGACACAATAAAAACCGTTCTTAGTACGGTGAGCCTATCCCTCCCTTCAACCGTTATCGAAGCAATCTCTTGGATCCCTCCTAGTGGTGTTTCCTTGTAATAATTTACCACTCCAAACTATATAACAACTATCTTAATTTTACTATCCAAATCAATACACTTAAATTGTTATTTGTATAATATTTATCTTAGTTTACAGGTGGTTAGTCCATGTCAAATCAGATGAAGGTAACTGACGAGATTCGCGTTAAAATTCTTGAGGCCCTGCTCAAGAAGGGCAGCGTTCAGCCAAACATCAGGCAGATTCAGCGCCACACAGGCTTTCACAAGGCCACAATAAAGAGCAGTATGGATTTCCTTCAAAAAGAGGGGATATTGCAGGGTTTTGGGCCCAAAGTAAACTTTAGAAAGATGGGCTATAATCTTGAAGTCCTAAGCGTCAACAAGGTTGACTTCAGTGAAAGCAAGGCGTTTGAAAAATATCTTGCAACAGTCTCCAAAGACCCACACGTTTACTGGGTTGGCAGCGTGGTTGGAAGCGGAAACTGGAACATTCTCACAAGAAACATTTACAAGAGCGTTGAGAAATACCACGAGAGCTTCCAGAAACGATACCGTTCCACCCCTGGCTTTTATGATCTGGTGAATGACACGCAGAGCTTTTTTTCAGTTGAACCGATTTTCAAAAACGAGAGCAGGACAAAGTCAATAATTGAGCTAATCAAGAGGGAGCGCGGGATATCCAAAAACGACTGATTGGGGTTTTTCCATGAGACTGGAGCTTGATTTTGAAAAGAGCGTTGAGGAAAACGCCTCGCTTTACTTTGAGCGGTCAAAAAAATCAAAGAGAAAGCTTTCCGGCCTCGCCAAGGCCATTTCCCGCACAAAGGGAGCAATTGCCAAACGCCCAAAAGAAAACCCAAAAAAAGAACCGCTTAAGAAGAGAAAGCCCAAATGGTTCCATCAATTCCGCTGGTTCCTTTCATCAGACGGCCTCTTGGTTGTTGGGGGCAGGAGCGCAAAGCAGAACGAGCTGGTTGTAAAAAAGCATCTGGACGAGCAGGACCTTTTTCTGCACGCCGACATTCCGGGCGGGAGCGCGTGCGTGGTAAAGGCCTCTGACCCAATCCCTGAAACAACCTTAAAGGAGGCAGCGCAGTTTGCAGCGGTCTTCAGCAAGGCCTGGCAGAATTCCCTTCCCTCAGTTGACGTTTACGCGGTTTCAAAAGATCAGGTTAGCAAGCAGGCCCCCTCGCAGACCTCTCTTGCAACCGGAGCCTTCATGATTTACGGCAAAAGGAAGTGGTTCAGGAAAACCCCTCTGCGCCTTGCAGTTGGCGTTAATGCTGAAAAGGAAGTAATTTCAGGCCCTCTCGCCGCAATTAAAAAGAGTTCTCGCATCTTTGCAGAGCTATTGCCTGGAAAGCAGAGCGCCAGTGATGCCGCCAAAAGGATTCTTCCCGCCATTAAGCGCAAGGACGAGAAAGCAGGAATTTCACTTGATGAAATAATCCGCATGATTCCAGCGAGTGGCATTGAGGTCAAAATCCCTGAATAAGATTTTTATTAGTTTGTTAGGAATGATTAATTATGCCGGTAAAAGAACTTGTGCTAAAGGTTGAGGAACCTGACCCAAGCCACGTCGGACGCAATATAGTAACACTTGACCGCGCTACCAAGATAAGCTTGGGGTTAACAAGCGGGGACATTGTTGAGATTGAGGGGAACAAGAAAACGGCCGCGATAATCTGGCCGGCCCGTGCAGAGGATGAGGGAAAGGCCCTAATTAGAATGGACCACTTCATTAGGCAGAATTCAGGCGCAGGCCTTGGCGAAAGGGTTACCGTAAGGCCGGCTAACCCAAAGGAGGGCAAAAAGGTTGTTCTTGCCCCAACCCAGGAGGTTAGAATTATTGCAAGTGGCTATGACCGCATTCTCAAGAAGAGCTTTCTTGGCCGGCCGCTTACCTCAGGGGACAGCATTTGGGTTCCGATTTTTGGATCAGGATTTGTTTACAA
>JAFCCZ010000088.1 GCA_017609945.1 Candidatus Iainarchaeum sp. | reverse complement strand
TATTTTGAGGTTGGCCGTGTTGGCATAGAGCACGTTTTCATCCACGAGCAGGGTTTCTCCCTCCCAGGGATGGTTATTGTTGGAGCCGACTCCCACAGCTGCACTTACGGGGCTCTCGGTGCCTTTTCCACAGGAATTGGTTCAACCGATTTGGCTGCTGCAATGGCCCTTGGAAAGCTATGGTTTAAGGTGCCTGAATCAATCCAGTTCAATTTTTCAGGAAAGCCAAAGGAGTTTGTTTCAGGAAAGGATCTTATCCTTTACACTATTGGGCAGATTGGTGTAAGCGGCGCACTGTACAAGGCAATGGAGTTCCAGGGTGACACGATAAAGAAGCTTTCAATGGACTCGCGCTTCAGCATCTGCAATATGGCGATTGAGGCAGGTGGAAAGTCCGGAATTATTGTGCCTGATGCAAGAACTCTTAGCTATGTTAAGCAGAGAACCAACGAAAAGTTCCAGGTCTATTCCTCTGACAAGGGAGCGGAATACTCTGATAGCTTTTTCTGGGACGCTTCCTGCATAGAACCGCAGGTTGCCGTTCCACACCTTCCTGAAAATAGCAAGCCTGTTTCAGAGGTTTCAGGGACTGAAATTCAGCAGAGCGTTATTGGAAGCTGCACAAACGGCAGAATGGAGGACTTGAGAATCGCTGCAAAAATTTTCAGGGGAAAAAAGGTTCATCCAAGCGTAAGGTGTGTTATTCTTCCAGGTTCGCAGGAAATTTACCTCCAGTGCATTAAGGAGGGCCTCACCGAAATTTTTGTTAAGGCCGGCTGTTCATTCAGTACTCCGACCTGTGGTCCGTGCCTTGGTGGCCACATGGGAGTTCTTGCCGAGGGCGAGCGTGCAATCTCAACAACAAACCGCAACTTTGTTGGAAGAATGGGGCACCCAAAGAGCGAGGTTTATCTTTCAAATCCTGCAGTTGCTGCCGCAAGCGCGATTGCTGGAAAAATAATTCACCCAGGTGAGTTGAAATGAATCTCAAGGGCAAGGCCTGGAAGTTCAAAGACAACGTTGATACCGACGTAATAATTCCTGCGCGTTATCTCAACTCTTCTGATCCAAAAGAACTTGCCTCCCATTGCATGGAGGACATTGACAAGGATTTCACCAAAAAAATTGCTTCAGGCGATATAATCGTGGCAGGCAAGAACTTTGGCTGCGGTTCAAGCCGCGAGCACGCGCCAATTGCGATAAAGAATGCAGGAATTTCATGCGTTGTTGCCGAATCCTTTGCCCGAATCTTTTACAGGAACAGCATTAACATGGCCCTGCCGATTTTTGAGATCCAGGAGGCCTCGCAGAAGATTTCCGAGGGCAACGAGCTTGAGGTTAACACCGAAACAGGTGAAATAAAGAATCTTTCAAAGAATGAAACTTACAAGGCAGCTCCAATGCCCCCCTTTATTCAAAAGATTATAAAGCTCGGCGGCCTAATGGAGTACGTTAAGCAGGAGGCGAAAAACTAATGGCCAAAAAATTCAAGATTGCAGTTCTTCCTGGTGACGGAATTGGAATGGAGATAATGCCTCCAGCAGTTGCTGTTCTAAAAAAGGTAGCCGAAAAAGCCGGCGTTGAATTTGAATTCACTGAGGCAAAGGTTGGCTGGGAGGCCTACAAGGGGTTCAAGCACTGCCTGCCGGAGCAAACCCTAAAGGTTTGCCGGGATTCTGACGCAATTCTGTTCGGGGCGGTCGGGCACCCGGAAGCGGACAAGCTTCCTCCAAACGAACGTCCTGAGAGGTCTGCGCTCTTGCCTCTTAGAAAAGAGTTTGACCTTTACGCAAACCTCCGTCCGGCAATTGTTTTCAAGTCCCTTGCAAATTCTTCCCCCCTAAAGCCAGAGCTTATTGGGGAAGGCTTTGATGTGCTTGTTGTAAGGGAACTAACCAGTGGGATTTATTTCGGCCAGCCAAAAGATTTATCCGATTCAGAGGCCTTTGACACGCTTCGCTACAAAAGGCCCGAGATTGAGCGAATTGCAAGGGTCGCCTTTGAGGCCGCAATGAAGCGGTCAAAAAAGGTTCACAGCATTGACAAGGCAAACGTTCTCCAGTCAATGGTGCTTTGGAGAAAAACAGTTGAGGGAGTTGCGGAATCTTACCCCGAGGTAGAGCTTCAGAACATGTACGTTGACAATGCCGCAATGCAGCTTGTGCGCAACCCAAAGCAGTTTGATGTAATCCTCGCCGGAAACATGTTTGGAGACATTCTCAGTGATGAGGCCGCAATGATTACCGGCAGCATTGGAATGCTTCCCTCCGCCTCACTCAACGAATCAAGCTTTGGAATGTACGAGCCAGTTCACGGTTCCGCCCCAGACATTATGGGCCAGGACAAGGCAAACCCAATCGCCCAAATTCTAAGCGCGGCAATGATGTGCAAGTACTCTTTTGGGCTGGACCAGGCTTACAGCGCAATCTTCAACGCGGTTGAATCTGTTCTAAACCAGGGCCTTAGAACAGGCGACCTTACCCGAGAGGGCGAAGAAGCAATTGGAGCAAAGGAAATGGGGCAAGCAATTCTAAAAGAGCTTAAATAATCTCAACGCCTTTTCCCCTAACTATTTCTCCAATGGCCCAGGCTCCGTTCAATTCCCCAATAATTTCCTCGGCCTCGGCCTTGCCAGCAATTAGTACCATTCCGCTTCCCATGTTAAACGTCCTGAACATGTCCTCTTCTGGAACTTCTCCCTTCTCTTGAATAAACTTGAAAATTCCCGGCACTCTCAGCTTTCCCTTCTCGATTTTCGCCCCAAGGCCCTCTGGCAAAACCCTTCCAATATTGTCAATCAGGCCGCCGCCCGTAATGTGCGCTATCCCGTTGACTCTTGACCCCTTTGCAAGCGGCAGAACCTCTTTAACATAGCTTCTGTGCGGCTCAAGCAATGCCGCTCCAACCGTTCCGTCAACCCCTTCAACCCTGTCATCCACTCCAAGGCCTGCAATCTCAAACACAACCTTTCTCGCAAGGCTGTAGCCGTTGGTGTGCAGCCCGGAACTTGGCAGTGAAACCAGCACATTGCCCTCTTCAATTGCGCTGCCGTCAACCATCTTGTCCCTTTCGGCAACCCCGACAATTGTTCCAACAATATCAGTTTCCTTCTCGTGGTATACGCCCGGCATCTCGGCCGTTTCTCCCGCAACAAGCGAAACCCCGCTTTCCTTGCAGGCCTCCGCCATTCCCTTCACAATCTGTTCAATCTTTTCCGGCTCAAGTTTGCTGGATGCAAGGTAGTCCAGAAAGAACCAGGGCTCTGCCCCGCAGGCAAGAATGTCGTTGCTGCAGTGGTTCACAATGTCCTTTCCCACCGAATCCCATTTGTTCATTTTCACTGCAATGCTTGTTTTCGTTCCAACGCTGTCAATGCTTGAAATTATCACAGGCTCCTTAAATTTCTTCAGCTTTTCAGCGCTTACACATCCCCCGAAGCCCCCAATTCCAAGCAAAACGTCGCTTCCAAAAGTGCCCTTCGCAAGGCCCTTAATTCGCTTAACGGCCTCGCCTCCGGCCTCAATATCAACGCCCGCATCCTTATAAGTAGTCATGCAATCAAATAAGTTTGGGCAGGTAACCTTTAAATTGCTAATTGCACTAAATTCTAACGAGCTTTTATGCCTTTGAAAAAACCGAACCGGCCTCAAGGCCGAAGAAAACCAGCCGGGGGCCAGCCAGGGAAGCCAGCTGGAACTCCAGGCGGCGGAAAGC
>JAFCCZ010000087.1 GCA_017609945.1 Candidatus Iainarchaeum sp. | reverse complement strand
GACCTTGTTGACAGGGTAAGGCAGGACATTGGGCAGGTTATGGAGCTTGCAAAGATTGAGAAGCCTGAAAAAAGTTACCTCTTTGTTGCGCCTGACTGGAAGTGGAAGGCAATTGAAGCGGTCAGGAAGGCCGTTGGGGAACAGCCGGATTTTGGAAAGGCGATGAAGGCGGTTGCCTCAGTGAAGGGAGCGCCAAAGGCAGAGGTGCAGGGCTTTGTGAAGGCAGTAATTAACAGGCTCGGGGAGTACCGCGAGGCAGTGAAAATTAACGAGCTTAAGGTGCTGGAGGAATCAGCTTCAGATCTTGAAAAGGAGTTTGGGGCAAAGATTGAGGTTGGGGCGGCTGAAAAGAGCAAGGTTCCAAAGGCAAAGAACGCCCTGCCCGCAAAACCGGCGATTTTAATTGAATAGAAAGAATTAAATTGTTGAAGAGTAGTTGAATTAGTATGGCACGAAGAGTAACTGGAGGAACTGGGCCAGGAGGCCCAAAAAGGACGGGCACTGGAAGGAAAACCGCCAAGAAAACTAGGAGAACTGGGAGAGGGAGAAAAGCTGCTCCACTCCCATTAAGGACTGCAAAGGTTCTTGACGCTATTTTTAAGGCGTTAGAGGAAAGTGCCGGAACCCAAATTGAACTTTCCATGAACGACAGAAAGGTTTTGGAGCGAATTAAAAATAGGTTTACCAGAGCGGTGACTAATCCTCTAACAGAAGCAGATATATCAAATGCTAAGAGAATTGCGAGAAAAGCGGGAATTCAGATCCCTCGTTAATCACATCTTCTCAATTGGCTGGATGTTAAGCAGTTTTAATCCGTTTTTTAGAACCTGCGCTGTTGCCTCAACAAGCGCAAGCCGGGCGCTGGCAAGCTCTGGTGTTTCTGCCTTTATTACCGGTGTGTTGTGGTAAAAAGAGTTGAAAACTGAGGCAAGTTCAACCAGGAAATTACAAATTTTGTGCGGTCGCAGTGAAGAGGCCGCCTTTTCAACGGTTTCCGGGAAATTGTAGAGCATGGTAACAATCTGCTTTTCGAAATCGCTCTGCAGTAGCGAGAGGTCAGGCTTTTTGGCTGCCTTTCCAGCCTTGCGCAGAATGCTTTTGGCGCGGGCGTAACTGTATTGTAGGTAGGGCCCTGTTTCCCCCTCAAAGGAAATGGTTTCCTTTGGATTGAAATACAAATCTTTGATTTCGTCAATGCGCAGCATGTAAAACTTTATTGCGGCAAGGGAAATTGCCTTCGCCCGCTTTTCTCTCTCTGCCTTGGAGAGCTTGGGATAGCGCTTTTTGATTTCCTTTTCAGCGAGGGCGCTCACTTCGTCCATTAGGTCGTCAGCGTCAACCACTGTTCCCTCCCTGGACTTCATTTTTCCCTCCGGAAGGTAAACCATTCCGTAGGTGTGGTGCTTGCACTGCTTTGCCCACTTGAACCCAAGTTGCTCAAATATCCTAAACAGCTGCTGGAAGTAAAGGTTTTGCTCGCTTCCCACAACCCAGATTGCCTTGTCCAGCTTGAATTTCTCAAACTTGTGCTTTGTTAGGGCCAAATCGTTTGTAATGTAGATTGAGGTGCCGTCAGCCCTCTGCACCACCTTATCCGGCAGGTTGTGGTGCTCAAGCCTTGCAACTATCGCCCCATTGTCGTCCTCAAAGAAAACTCCTGAATCAAGACCCTTTTGAATCAAGGGCTTTGCCTTGTTGAAGAAATCCGACTCCTTTAACCATACGTCAAAGCGAGAGCCAAAATTATTGTAGGTTTCCCTGAACCCATCAAAGGCCCACTTGTTCATCTTCTTCCAAAGAGCAAGAGTTTCCTTATCGCTGTTTTCCCACTTCTTTAGCAGGAATTGGGCCTCTGTTTCAAGAGAGGGGTTTTTCTTTGCGTGCTCGTTGAAGAGAACGTAAAAGTCTCCGACAAAGTGGTCTGACTTCTTGTTCGGCTTCCTGTTCTTTCCCCACTTTTGGTAGGCAAGCATGCTTTTGGAGATGTGAATCCCACGGTCGTTAATCAGATTTGCTTTAGTTACCTTGTGGCCGGTTGCCTCCAAGAGATTGCTTACCGCCATTCCGTTTGAATCATTGCGCAAGTGCCCTACGTGAAGCGGCTTGTTGGTGTTTGGCGAAGAGTACTCCACCATAACCTTTTTGCCCTTTCCCATCTTGCTTGCCCCAAAGGAGTCCTTTTCCTTTAGCACGCGGGAGATTGCCTGGCCGGCAATCCAGTCCCTTTTAACGAAGAAATTCAGGTATGGACCAACAGAAACGGCCTTCTCAACGGTTTTTGGAAGGGAAACCTTTTCAGAGAGGTCCTTGGAGATTTCCTGCGGCCCCCTTTTTAGAATTGAGGACAGCTTAAAGCAGGGAAAGGCAAAGTCCCCGAGCTCTGGCTGCGGCGGAACCTCCAGCAAGGCCTCAATTTCCTGAGCTGAAAGCTTTTTCTCAACCGCCTTCTCCAGCTGTTTTGCAATTTCGCCCTTCACTTCAGCCATTTTACCACTTTCACGAGAATATTAGCTTAAAAGTAATTAAAGGCTTTGCCTACCGCAAATTTATTGTCAAAGGGGAGTCAGTTCTATTGGACCCGGTGGGAATCCTTTCCGGTAGGTGGGTGGGTAGAGGTTTGATGGGATTTGGTAGGTAAAACTGAACCTAAATGTTGATTCTCTTCACTCAATTAGATCACCTCACTTTGAGTACAACCAAACTCTTATTTTATGGTATCGGAAAGGCGCTTTTTATTTAGAAGCCAAGTTTGTCCCGCCACGCACTAAGTTTCCGTGCTGGCTCTTCCTTCAACTCTGTTGCTTTTACGTCAACTATGTATGGTTTTCCCATATTTGTTTTTGGGTCAATAACAATTAGCCATTCGCTGCCATCGAATCGAAAGCCGTGGCTTGTAGCGATTTTTTGTTCTCTTTGAATTTGCTCTTGAATTTCTTTAAAATTTCTTAAACCTGTGACTTCTGATGTTACTTTCCCCCCTGCATACTTATAATCAATTACTTTGAATTCTCCTCCTCTTGTCAAATCAGTCATAATTTGCTTTGAAGGTCTTTCCAGCATTCCGGGGCGTGTTATATCTTTTCTAAGTGCAAGTCTGGCTGTAGGAATAACACTTAGGCCAAGTTTTCTCAATGCATCCAAAACAAAAACATTTTTGGATTTAAAAGTATAATAGTGATCTGGAAACCTTTTTTCTGCAAGAGGGGCGTTTCTATGCCGTCCCTTTCCCTTAACTTCAACAACAACCCGTTCTGACCATCCTACCGTTCTTCCACCGAGATCTCCTCCCGTTTCGTTAATTCTTCCTTTAGCTGGTTTTCTGCCTGGCCGGTGGAATTCATATTTAACTGCGCCACTCGGCTTTTTGGGCTTCATTTTTTCGTTCTCTCCTCAATGCACTAGTTCAAACTCCTATTTTATAGTTTCCACGCTCGTTTTTTGTGAACCACTTTTTCAGCAGAGCTGAAAAGTGCCATTTTCAAGCTTTGCTTGAAAATAGGTTTTTGGAAGCGGGCGCTTCAACTACTCAAGAGGCGAAAGCGAGTGAAGCGAGTGCTTCGTCTCTTGAATTGGATCCGGTGGGAATCCTTTCCGGAAGGTGGGTGGTGAGCGGTTTGATGTGTTTTGGGGGATATTTCTGAACCTAAATGTTGAATTTCTTTACTTATTCAAATCAGCTCTTTTCAATCATTACTGGTTCAAAAAAAGCTATTTTAAGTTTTTAATGAATTCTTCTCTGGTTAATCCTGTTTGTTTTATGATTGCATTAAGTGTTCCTTTTGCAATTGGAT
>JAFCCZ010000013.1 GCA_017609945.1 Candidatus Iainarchaeum sp. | reverse complement strand
ACAGTAATGCGCCAGCTCAAAATCCCTAAAACAACTCCAAGAGCCACCGTCTATTGATATAGCACAAAAGCTGTTTGTCGCAACCATTCTGTCCATAATGTTGGTTGTGTTAAAATCTATCTCCTCGTGCACGATTGTGTAACCACTTCTCTTTAATGCGTCAAACACCTCTTTCCTGAGACCATGTCCGGCCCTGCCATAAAAATAAATATTTTTATTGCTTTTTAATTCG
Source organism: Candidatus Iainarchaeum sp. (assembly GCA_017609945.1). Classification (GTDB taxonomy): domain Archaea; phylum Iainarchaeota; class Iainarchaeia; order Iainarchaeales; genus JAFCCZ01. The sequence continues at coordinate 14,519 of JAFCCZ010000013.1, read as the reverse complement.
GAAAAACGCCCGAGATTGTTATAGTCCGTTGGATTTGGGCCGGCCTTTTGGAAAAATTTGTTCAGTACAAAAGAGAAGTTCCCAAAATAAACATTCTTGGAATAATTCATTGACAACGCGCGGTTGCTTGGATAAAACAGGTAGGCGTTATAATATTTCACTATCGGAAAAATGTTTTCCTTTTCGTCGCTCAAAAGAATCCAAACATTATCGTCTGCATCAATGAGGTCGACCAAGAAATAATAATGCGGAGGCAGCAACACATGTTTTATTGAATCCATTTCAAAGTTTAGGCGCTCAATCAGCCTCTTAACCCCTTGGTCGTGTTCCCATCCACGCTCCCACAGACTATTGTTTTTATATAAAACGATAACGCTTTTTGGATCCATAGCAAACAACTCCCATTTTATACCTCATCTTCACCGCTATTCTTGAACTTAAGTTTCTTGGCTTGGTTTCTTAAAGATTTAACAGGGCGAAGTATTGTGTGCCCAAGCCGGTAGGATTTGGAATTTCGCAGGCGCTCTATCTCTCTCTTCTGTTTGGCAATATACTCATTCTTCCTGTCCACCATCTGCCTTCGCTCAGTTAAAGCGTTCTTTTGCTTTTCATACACCTTTTTGTGCACATAACTCTCATTAAACGTGGCAATTATTTTTTCTTTCTTTAAGAGAGCTTTTTTCTGGTCTTTCAACACCCGGTTAATCATTGAAGCGCTGTTTTCAAGCAGATTAGAAAACACCCCTGCTTCAATTAACAGATATTCCTTGTCACCGTCTTCTTCTTTCTTCAATTGCTGCGCAAGTTCAGGCCTTTTCAACGGCCGGAACCCCTTCAAAACAAAACCCTCATCCGAGTTGCCCCAGGATTTAACTTTAACGTAACCCTTGTGTTCAAGTAACTGCCCAAGGTCCTTTTTAAGAACCGGGTCGTTGTTATGCTCCAGGGTTATTGCAATAACCTTAAACTCGTCAAACGGAAAGTTCTTGAGAACAGCGTACTCAGCACCCTCAACATCAATGTTAAGGTAATGAATTAGTTTCGGTGCCTTGTGCTTCCTAAGCACATCCGCCAAAACCTGGGTTTTGTATTTAACAAGCGATTTGTCTTTTTCTGCACGCCTTTTCTCAACGCGCTCTTTCATATGCCCTTTAGTATAATAATCAACTATTCCGGAAGAGCCCCCGGTTACAAGGAATTCTACCTTGCGCCCTTTCTTGTCATCAAGGCAGGCCTGAACCCAGGGGCAAGACCTCATTTTTGGAAACTTGGTTTTGTGTTGCGGGTCAGCGTCAATTGAAATGCCGGACCAGCCAAACTTCTCGTCCAAAATATATGTGTTGTTTCTGATAATTGGATGATTTGCACCAATGTCAACATAATAACCGCCTTTCATGCCTTTAAACACTTCTTCAGCAACCCATTTGTCCTGACAGTACGCCCCACTCCACTTTATTCCCCTGGCAATATCCAAAGTTTCAAACGGAGCATCTGCAAACCCTGCTTCCTTGCGCTTCTGGTTGTCAGCTTCCTTCCGGTCTTCTTCACCGACTGTTTTCATTCTTGCGCCTCCGGCAAAATGTATAAAACTATAATTGTCTTAAGATTCATTGTAACCCCTTCACGCGCCAGTATGATGTTTGCTCTCTGGGCACGAGCTTTCCGGACACCCATTTTAATTTTTTCATTTTCTCCATATTTCGCTCAATATCCTCGCGATTTTCTTCCATAAACTTTTCAGTCTCAGCAACTGCCTTTTTTGCATCAAGCAAGTGAACCAAGTAATCTAAAAAGATTGTTCCCTTTGGGGTGCTAAAATGCCTGCCGTCTCCCTGGTAAAATGAATTGCACCTGGCAAGCTGCAGGGAAAGATTATCAAAGAGCTTTGGGGGGATCTCAAATTTCTCACTGGCCACCTCACTTACATCAATTGCGTAATCCTTGTATTTTTCCATTACCTCGGGGTAATTCCAAGTGGGGTGCTTATACACGCCATTTTTGGTATACTTGCCCCTCAATTTATTACTGTATTCCCCAGCAAAGAGTTCCCAGAAAATTAATTTAATCCTGTCACCAAACTTGGAGAGCAGGTAATCCAAACAGGCAAGACCCCTTTCATACAATATTTTGTCCTTTTCAGGCGACATAAAATCCTTCACGATATTTGGTTTAATTTCTCCAAACTTGTTAGCCCAGGTCTGCATTTTGGAGTGCTCAACAAACAAATCGGAATCCTTGTCAAAACCCATTTCAAAAAACATCTGGTTTCTAAACCTAAAGTCAGGGAAAATAAGGAAAATGTTTCCTGAAAAAGTTTCATAATGCTTTTTGATTAAATCCAAATAATGCCTTGCACTCCAGATGGGTGGCCCTGAACTATAAAGCAGGTTGCAATCATAGTCAGTGAGTGATGAATTTATGCTCGAGACAATTAACTCGCCTGAAACGTAAAGAGATTCCCTTGAACCCAAGTAAGGCAACTTGAACCCCTCCACAAGCGCCTGCCTTAGAAGGCCCACTTGTGAGGAACCAATTATCAAATGCGTTTTTTTCTTCATCAATCCACCTTAATTAAATCTAGTCCACCTCTAAGTGCCGCGGCCTCCGTAAAATTACTGGAAACGTGCACAATCTTGCTGCACTCTGACAGCAAGAGGTTGTCAATGAACGCATCGTTCAGTGATTCCTCCACTTCCTCATTAGACCCTTCCAACCTAGTAATCGGACATTCGCGAATATAGCTTCTGGCAGGGTAAAACAAAACGTTTTCCACCCCATACTTTTCAATAAATTCCTTTTTCACATCCTTGCCTTCAGTGCAAAGAAAAATTCTCTTCGCCCTAATTCCGTCAAGGCAATCAAAAAACTGTTCCACTTGCCTGAATTTGTGCAAGTCAATTCCGTTCTTAACATTGCGCTCAACATCCCCCCTGCGGACGTGCACTCCAACGCAATTTTTCAAATCGTGCTTTTTCAAAAACCCCCGCACCTCTTGACGAATATATGAGTTGGGCTTTATGCTGTTGATTACTTCTCTGAGATCTTCCCCAAGCTTCTTGTCCTGGCCCATCACCTTTGTTGCAATTCTGCCTCGGTCGGATTCCAAGCCCAAAAGACATAGGTGGTCGGTTACAACAACGTCAAAATTTTCAATTATACTGTCTGTCACCGTAAACTCTTTCCTGCCGGCCTTTCGGTTGCGCTTTCTTGTCAAATAATACACTTCCAAATCCTTGTTGCCAAAGTAGTCAAGTTCGATAAAGGAAAGCCCTTCAAACAGCTTTGCGTAAATTGCCTTCTGAGGCACAGAGGGGTAGTCCCAGCAAACCAAGTGTTCCAGCCCAAGCTTTTTTGCAATCCTGAATGTGCTTGCAAGGTTAAGAAGCCTTCCGCCCAGCCCGTCAACCCTGCTCGCCACAATGTATTTTAGCCTTTGATTCACCTAAAACCCCCAAAAAGCCTGCGTCCGAAGGCCCTAAACCCACCCGCCGGCTCCAGCTTCAAATTAAAATTTCCAAGCCCCCAATCAAGCTTGTTTGGCCTGAGCTTTATTTTTTCTGACCATGCTTTAAAATTTTTTTTGAATAAGGAGAACTCGTAAACATTGCACTTTCGCTTAATCCTTTTGTGGGTAAGGTGGAAAAAGTTACAGTCAATCAAGTCGGAAATGTTTTCCCGCTCACAGACTTTCCACAGTCTGGCAATAAACTCTTGCTCCATGCGGTTAAAGTAAATGTTTTTTTCGTCATAGCCTCCGAGATCAGAATAAACCGCGCGGGGAATTGCAAAAATTCCTACTGACCCCCTGCCAATTTTTTCAGAATGCGGTGCGATGTGGTGCTTCTTCCGAAAAGAAATCTTTCCAGCATTTTTCCGGAGATATTTTAGCGGGTCCCTGCTGCACTCCTCCAAAGCATCTGGTGGAATGCGCCTTCTTCCGCACCAGTAGAATTTTTTGTTTGGTTCCCTTCTTATCTCTTCCAAATTTTCCTCCAGGAAATCAAAAAACTTGTCGCCGGGCAAAGTGTCCTGGTCAATTCTGCCAATTAACAGGCCTTTTGCCCTGCGGGCAGCGGCATTTATTGCATGAACCTCGGAAAAGGGGCTGTCCTTTTGAAGCGGTAATGCAATATTTGGGGGAACGGTCAAAAACTTCAAAATCTTTCTGATGCCTGGATTTAGCTTCAGAATCCTTTTCAGCGGAACCTTGCTGCCCCAGTCCGACAAAACAACCTCAATAGAGTTATCCAAACCATGGTCTTGAACAATCTCCCCCAAATAATTCAAAGTAGTTGTAAGCCTGCCAACCGAGTCCCCGCAATAGTTGTCGTTTCGCGAACACAAAATAAAGCTCAGAACAGGCCTTTTATCCCATTCTTTATCGGTTTGAACCATAGCAAACCCCCATTTATATATTTTACCAGTTATTTATTAAAATAGGGGTGGATGGGATAACTAGCGTAAAGCAAGAAGCCGGGGAGACACCAAAATACCCAAAAAAGCTGTCTGGAAGCTTTTGGGGCATAACAGCCTTCTTTAACCCAGACGGGAACAGAAAAAGGGTTGAAAATTACCGCAAGTTCAGGAAATCCAGCAGGGCGCAGGGCCTCAAACTTTTGTGCGTTGAACTCGCATTTGACAATGCCGACTTTGGGCTGGGCAAGGGAGACGCAGACAAACTGATTCAGCTAAGGGCCTCAACAATGCTTTGGCAGAAAGAGCGCCTGTTCAACGTTGCCCTGGAAAATCTGCCCAAGAATTGCGACAAGGTGGCCTGGCTTGACGCCGACATTCTCTTCAACAACAACGAATGGGTAAAGGAAACAGGCAAGCTGCTGGAAAGCTACAGGGTTGTCCAGCCCTACTCTTTTATTGTGCGGCTGCCCGAAAACAAGAGCTGGCTGAACCACAACAAGCTGCCGTACGGAAACAAGGAGGGTGAAAAAATTCACAGCATGGGATACGGCATTGCCCACTTTGGAAAAAAACAGCTTCCCACCTTCATAAAGCACGGCCACACCGGATTTGCCTGGGCCGCGCGAAAAAGCATTCTTGACAAGCACGGGTTTTACGACAGGCTAATCACAGGATCAGGTGACTCGCTGATGGCGCACGCACTTTACGGCAGCCCCTACAGCCACGTAAAGAGATGCAGTCCAAAAAAAATGCAGAGGGACCAGCAAAAATGGATGGAGAAAATATTTGGGGACGTGCAGGGCAGCGTTTATTACACGCACGGGCTTATCTTTCACCTCTGGCACGGCCACTACGAGAACAAGCGCTTCCACCACCGGCTAAGGGTTCTGGAAAAATACGGCTTTGACCCGCAAGTTGATATAAAGATTGGAAAGAATGGGTGCTGGGTGTGGGCAACAGAAAAAGATGGCCTGCACCAAGAGATAAGGGAATACTTTTGGGCGAGAAACAAAACCGAGCCTGCGCTTCACAAGGCCTCTTTGCGCCTCTGGTCGCTTACAAAGAGACTGCCGTCTGGATTTACTTCCCCTGACCTTGGGCAGGCGCTCCCCGGGCTGCTAACAAAAAAAGTGTGCCTTGCACAAATTTTGCTGGGAATTCTTTTTCTTGTTTTGCTGGTTATAGCCAGGGGTAACCTGATTGAGACAGGAAGGATTTCACTGGAAGTAATTGGAACGGCGGGCGCAATTGTTGCCGTTGCCATTGTTCTCGAGCTTTACACAAGAATCCAGTGGAACATAAACAGAAAAATGAACAGGATTCTGAGAGAACAGCAGGGGGCCTGGAAAAGGGAGCAGAAGGCAAAGGAGAGAGAGCTTGCGGCCAGAGAAAAGGAGCTGAAATGGATTAAGGCAAAGTTTAAGGAAATCGGGGAAAGGGAGAACGAGGAAAGCCTCAGGGCCGAAAAGGAGTTCAAGAAGGTGAATCGTGAGGTAAGGGGAACGCAAAAAAACGTATCACAAGTGCAAAAAAACATATCACAAGTGCAAAAAAACATATCACAAGTGCAAAAAAACGTATCACAAGTGCAAAAAAACACAGAGGTCCTGAGGAAGGGCCAGCAGAGGATTGGAAGGGAAAGCAAGCGAAGGTCTGAGGCGCAGGAGCAAAGGCTGGGGCAGATTGCAGAAGAGCTCAGGGAAAGGACTCAAAAGCAGACTCAAAAGCAGGAGCGGGACTATAAAAAAGTTGAGGCGCTGTTCTCGGTATTTTCTGCGATACGGCCAGAACAGCCTCTTCCTCCGCTGAGAGAGGACAATGAAATTTCTCCTGAGTTCGCAAAAACACTTATCTCACTAATCGGTGAGCGGAAACCCAAACTTGTCCTTGAGCTTGGCAGTGGAGTTTCAACTCTTATCGCGGCCTATGCGCTCAAAAGAATCGGAGGGGGCAGAATAGTTTGCCTAGAGCAGGACAGGAAGCGTGAAAAGACTGCAAGGGACAATTTGGCAAAACACAAACTAACCAGGTTTGCGAAAGTTGTTTACGCGCCTCTGAAGCGGATTAAGGTTGGTGAAAAATATTGGAACTGGTATGACCGCTCCAAAATAAAAGCCAAGTCAATTGATTTGCTGATGGTTAACGGGCCACACGGCAAGCGGGAAATGATTAGGTATCCCGCGCTGCCAATCCTGTCCAAGAAGCTGGGGAAGGAGGCTGCTGTGCTGGTTGGCAATACAAAAATAAAGGGCGAAGGCGAAATGCTTGAATTGTGGGCAAGGGAATTCAGGGGCTTTGGGCTTGAGGAAGTTGAAAGTGAGCAAGGAATTGCGGTGCTGAGAAGGGCAGGAAAGCGGGACGCAAGCAGCAAATTGGAAAGATGCATTATTTCAAAGCGCAACGCTGGCTTTGGGGACTGCCTGACCTGCGCTTCGGTTGCGTTGAGGTACGCGGTTAAAACAAATCGCACACTTGTAATAGACTGGCGCTATTCAAGTTACCTTGATGGAAATGAAAACCTGTTCGGCAAATTCTTTGAAACTCCAAAGAACCTGGGGGTTGATGTTGTGTGTGATGACAGCATAGGGGACATTGCCTTTCCCGAGCCATTTTTCCCGCCATCGTGGAACAACAGGAATGTGAACTCGTATATTAAATCTGCAGAAGCCAAAAAAACCATTGGAATACTGCGTAAAATGGAGGACATTGATGCCGGAACATTTGTAATCAACACCTATGCCGGCAATTCTATCTGGGCTGTTTCGGAAGAAGATCATAAAAAATTCCTGTCCGAACTGAGGCTTAAGCCAAAGTACTGGAACCAAGTAAAAAGCTTTCGCAAGAAATTCCTCTCAAAAAGACCGGTGATTGGGGTACATGTAAGGCACGGAAATGGTGAAGATAATCCAAACTTTTTGAGAAGGAAAGCCATCACGATGGAAACTGATAAATTTGTTGGCAAACTCAAGGCAATGATTTTGAAGGAAGGCAAGCGATTTAAGGGAAATTATGACATGTTTTTGTCAACAGATTCTACAATTATGATTGACGCGTTCAGGAAGGAAATGCCTGCTGTTATTGTTAGGAAGAAATGGCTTCCGCCGCCGGGAGCAGGGCCGGTTCACCAGCTTGCAAAGGAACTTGCGCCAAATCCTGGGGGGTGTGCGGCAGACGCCCTGATTGACATGTACCTTCTCTCATTCTGCGACGTGCTCTTGTGCGCAAAGGCCGTGGCATTCTGCTTTTTGCCAAGAAACATACCGAAGAAAGAGAAAGCAATTGTGAAGTTCTTCAAATGAACTTGTAGGTCATTGAATCGTCCTTAATTACGTGCTCGAAAATCTGGTTGTGGGGCTGGTAGGTGCAGCGCGGGCAGGACTTTATGCTCAGGTTCCTGAAAATGCCCCAGTGCTTTTTGCTTCCCCAGCTCTCAGACACCTTGCTTAGATCAGTTACGTTTTCCTCAAGCAACAATCCTTTGTCTCCCCTTCGGTCACAGCAGAGCCCAAAATTAACGTTGTCCTCATTGCCGTCACTGCCTGGCATGAAAACGCCGGTCATAAAAACCGCGTAGCAGTGCTTGAAAAGGTTTGCAGGGTTAAAGCTGTTGTCAAACTTGTGGGTTACGCCAAACACGCCAAAGTTTTCGTCCTCAAGCTCTCGCGCCATTTTCGTTTGCTTTGCAAATTCCTCCATAGCCCTTTCATCAAAGGAATAAAACTCCTTTTTTGATTCGTTCTTAATGTCAGACCATGGAATTCCAACAGGGCGCATGTGGAAGTTCTTGCACCCCATCTGCTTTGCGATTTTTGCCGCCTCGTAAATTTCCGGAATGTTTTTCGGGTGCAGAAGGTACTTGTAGGAAACCCCGTACCCCTGCCGCTTGAGCGAAAGCCTTGTCTTGTTCTCCCTGCTGTAATCAACAAGCTGCTTTATGTTGCCGATTGTCCTCTCAAACAGGTCAACCTTTTTCAGCTCAGTGAAGGTTTCCCTTGTTCCGGCGTCAATTGAAACACCAACCAAAGTAATCTTTGACAGCGGCTCAATAAACTTGTCAATAAGGGTCCCGTTGGTTACTATTCCAACTTCAACGCCGTTCCCAACGCACTTTTCAATAAATTCCCCAACGTGCGGGTTCATCAGCGGCTCGCCGCCGCCTGCAATGCAGATTGCGTCAACTCCCTTGTCCCACTTGGAGGATCCGTTCCACTCGGACAAAAAATCGGCAAGCTTCAGAAGCGACGCCCTTGAAATCATTCCCTGGTTTTCTTTGAGAATGTAGTTGGCGTTGCACCACGAGCATTTGAGATTGCACAAGTTGATTGGGTCAACTGTAACAAGTGCGGGTTGAGGGATTTTTTTGCCCTCCTCAATGAGGCGCCAGCGGTAAACCTGCGCAAGAAGCTTGTAGCTGTTGAAAGGATTCCACTTTTTTGCGGGAGACCACTCTTTAACATTGCCCTTCTTCATAACAAGCCACCAAAAAAACAAATTCTCCGCAATTTTCCCCTTAATTAAAACTTGCGGTTGAAAATCTTTAAAAACAAAGTGCTCTGCCCCAAGAGAATTGCGTTTTGCAAGGCCAGAGCCGCACAGTAAACACTTTAAGGCTTTGCCGGGATTAAGGTGCTGGGGGATGGCATGGGGAAAAATTACCTTGCAATTAAGAGGGCAATTGATTTCGTTTTTGCCGCAATACTCCTTGTTCTGCTCTCACCGCTAATACTCTTGATTGCCCTGCTCATCAAACTTGGCTCCCCAGGCCCGGCCATTTACAGGCAAAAAAGAGTTGGGTGCGGCCAAAAAACTTTCACGTTCTACAAGTTCAGGACAATGGTAAAGGGCGCGGAGAAAATGCTGCCAAAGATAAGGTATCTTAACGAGGTTGACGGGCCTGTGTTCAAAATTTCAAACGATCCCAGGCTTACTCCGTTTGGGAAGTTCCTGGCGCACACAAGCCTGGACGAACTCCCGCAGTTCTGGAATGTTCTGAGGGGTGAAATGAGCTTTGTTGGTTTCAGGCCGCCGATCCCAAGCGAGGTGAAGAAATACGAAGACTGGCAGATGGCGCGCTTTGAGGGAAAGCCGGGCATAACCTCACTTTGGGCGGTAAGCGGGGCCCACAAAATGATCTTTGTCGACTGGATAAGGCTTGACCTTATGTACAACGAAAACGTTTCATTTGCGCTTGACGTTAATATCGTGTGGAAAACCGTGAGCCATATGCTGCACAGCATAATCGCAAAGATATTGCACAAGGCAAAGAAACCCCATCGTCACTAGCCGCCAATTAAAATTATTTAATAATGTCGGCGGCTAATTTAAGTGCATGAAAACAATTATTGCACACGATTACCTGGCCAGCCCTGGCGGGAGCGAAAAAGTGCTTGAGCAGCTGGCAAAGGTTTTCAGCAAGGCCGAGATATTCTGCCTCTTCAAAGACAACACGATTGCCTTCAATAGGAAGTTGAAAGCAAAGACCTCTGTACTGCAGAAAATAATTCTCGACAAAAAGAATTATCCTGCCTTTGCATTCCTTTTCCCGCTTGCCGTTTCCGCAACAAAACTTAATGCAAACCTTATAATCAGCAGCCACCACTCGTTCATAAAAAATTTCAGAAAGCCGAAAAGCGCGCTGCACATCTGCTACTGCCACACTCCCTTCAGATACGCCTGGCACCTGAAAGAGGGGTTCCTGAAAAGAAAGCCACTGCCGCTTAGAATCCTGCTTGGCGCTTTTTTAGCCGCGCTAAGGTATTGGGACAAAAGGTTTGGGAGCGTGGATTACTTTGTCGCAAACTCCAAAGAGGTCAAGAAAAGGATACTGGAGTTTTATGGCAGGGACTCAACCGTGATTTGCCCCCCAGTTGACACCAAATTCTTCACCCCCGGAAAAAAGACAGCCGGGGATTTCTATCTTGTGGTTTCAAGGCTTGTTCCGTTCAAGAGAATTGATTTGGCAATTGAAGCGTTTAAGGAACTTGGAAAGCCGCTTGTTGTTGTGGGCGAGGGAAGGGCCTCTGCCGAATTGCAGAGGGCGGCAGGGGCCTGCGGCAACATAAGGTTTGTTGGAGGCGTTGACAACAGCCAGCTGAGGGAGTACTATCGCAACTGTAAGGCACTGGTTTTTCCGCAGGCTGAAGATTTTGGAATAACCGCGGTTGAGGCGCAGGCCTGCGGCAGACCTGTAATCGCCTTTGCTGGGGGCGGAGCACTTGAAACGGTTGTTGAGGGAAAGACCGGGCACTTTTTTAAGGAGCAGACAGCGGACGCGCTGGCGGGGGCTGTGAGGGAATTTGAGAGCATGGCGTTCAAGCAGACAGACCTTAGGGAGAATGCGGAACAATTCTCCGCGAAGAGATTTAGGAAAGAAATAAAGTCTTTTGTGGAGAGCAAAATCAAAGAGCGGAATTTAGGCTCTGTTTAGAATCGTCCCGCCAAAAGGCCTTCCGCCCTTGACCAGACCAAACCCATTGTCCAGGCCAGGCCCCTTACAAGCAAGAAAAATCTCCGCCTCAATGGCATGCCGGCGGTTTCGGAAATTTTTCTTGAAATTGCCAATGGAATCTTTCCAACCGAACTTATTTCAGACAGGCGGCCGCTTACCAGCCCCAACTTCTTGTGCTTTCTGTGGAGCTTGCCGTGCCAGTAGGCCTTGTCAAAGTTTACCGCAAATGTTTTCCAAAACGAATCAGGGTGCAAATGCCCAACCTTAACCAAGGGAAGAAACCTTACTCTTGAGAACTCTCCCAACCTTAACGCAAGGTCAATGTCAATGCACCTCTTCAAATTGGCGTCAAACATCAGTTTTTTCATTAGCGGCGCCTTGATTGCAAAATTTTTTGAATCAATTGTGTTAACGTACCTGCCTTCAAGGTTGCGCTGCACCCACTCGTTCTCATCCTGCTGCACGTTCCCTGCCCAAAAATTTCCAGCCAGGCTGTACTCAAAACCCATCACCGCAGACTCTTTATCATGCACTATTGGGGCAACCAATTCCTCAATCCAGTTCTCTGGGACAATGCAGTCAGAGTCAGTCATCGCAATAACGCTTCCTTCCGCAGAGTTAATTCCAGCGTTCCTTGCGATTGCCCTGCCCTGCCTTGGCTCAAAAATGTAACTCAGATTCGGGTTCTTCCTCTGGAACTCCTGAATTATGGCCTTTGTGCCGTCGCTTGAATTGTTGTCAACCACAATTATTGAATAGTTGCCATAGGTCTGGTTTGAAACAGACTCAAGGCACTTTCTCAAAGTCTTTTCCCCGTTGTGAACGGGAATTACAACCGAAACCAGTGGAGAAGTCACCCAAAGCACCCCAAAAAATTCCCTATATTATCATTATATAAAGAAATAATTTAAAAAAGAGGGATTAGAAAGGCAAGATTGCGGGCCTTGTGAAAACAGCGGGAAAGGGTTTAAAATCTGTTCGCTGCCCCAAATAATTAAGCAAATTTTAGGGGTTGGACACTGAATTTTGAACTTAGGGGGTGCTTTAGTTATGGCTGGAGAGGAAAAAATCCAAAAGAAGCCTGCCCAGGAAGGGCAGGAAGAACAAGCAGGGACGCAGGAAACTCAAGAGGAAGCGCAAGAAGAGCAGGAAGAAGTGCAGGAAACAACTGCTCCCGAAAGGGACGAAAAAGAACTGCCATTTCCACGCGCAACGATCACAAACAGGCTTCGCGAGCACCTTGCAAAGGGCAAGCAGATAAAGGGCCAGGTAAAGGACGAGATGAATGTCTGGGTCGGCAAGATGATTCAGCGCGTTGCTGAGAAAATGGACTCACAACCCTACACCTTTGTGAATTACGAAATGCTGAAGGAAGCCATCGCACCCTACGAAAGCATTCAGGAAATTGACTCTGAAAGGAAAGCGCTGTCAGGCGGCCTGAAGAAAATTCAGGAGGACTGCGACAAGCTGATTGAAGAGATTGACAAGGGCTCAAAGAAGAAGGTTGCCTCGCTCAAATTTGAGGGCGACAAGCTGCCTTTCCCAAAGGCAACAATCACAAACAAGCTGAGGATGCACCTAAGCGAGGGCAAGCAGATAAAGGGGCCGGTAAAAAAGGGGCTGAACATCTGGGCAGGAAAGCTAGTTAAGGCAATTGCAGGTAAGATGAACTCCCACAAGTACAATTACGTTGACGGCGGAATGTTCAGGGAGGCAATTGAAACCTACGAAAGCATTGGCGAGATAGAGATCGAAAAGGTCCGCATCATAAAGCAGCTTGAGGCCGTAAAGCTAAGCTGTGACGTGCTGGTAAGTGAAGTTGAGAGAAAGTTTGTGAAATAGCTGTGGGCAAAACAAACCACGCGGCCGGGAACATGCGGAGACTCTAAATAAAACCATCGGAATTTTTCCAAAACTGGGGAAAGGTATTTAAACTTTTATTTCTTCTTTTAAGTCAACCCCAACAATTAAACTAATTTTTGGGAAAATTTTTAGGAGTGGTGAAATGTTTTTCTACAGGGTACAACATCGACTATTGAAAATGGAGGATCTGGCAAAAAACAGGGTTGAATCAGCAATTGACACGTTTATCTTGAGAACGCTTTTTGTGTTGATGGTGATAAGCGATTACCTGCCAAAGCGGGCAAAGGTTTGCGAACACAGGACAGTTTACTATGCGGTAATTGGAATTGCGTTTGCACTTACAGCAGCGCTTTACCCTCTTGGTGCGGCAATAGACGCCGTGCAAAGAGCAAGAGAATTCCTTGGCTGGGCCAAAGGACTGGAGTACAAGGCAGAGTTTTACTTTAGGACACACCACATTTTCCTAATAATTGCCCTTTTGGTTTATGCTGTGTCACTTATCAAGGTGTTACTATAGCCAATAGCAAGTAATTTAAATAATAAAGGTATAATTTATTTAGTGGTAGAAATGGTTGTAGACTCAAAAATAATAAAGACCGGCACGCCGGGCCTTGACGAGCTTTTTGCAATAAACGGCTTCAAGAAAAACAGCAGCATTCTTGTGAGTGGTGAGCCAGGTGCGGGAAAGAGCATTCTTGCAATGCAGTTTATCTACAACGGGGCAAAGCTCTACGGGGAACCAGGCGTTTTCATAACATCCGAGCAAAGCGTTGAAAAGGTAAGAAGCCTTGCAAAGGATCTTGGAATGGATTTTGAGAGATATGAGGAAAGCGGCCTGATTACTATAATAAAGGTTCCAATCGCAAGAAGCAGCGAGATAGCGCCGGACAAGATGCGCGCAGCCATTAAAAAAGCAGGTGTTTCAAGGGTTGCACTGGATTCAATAACCCCGTTTGAAATTCTTGCCACAGACATTAAGGATTTCAGGCTGAAGGTAATGTCACTTCTTGAAATGCTTGTAAGGGATAATATCACATTGCTTGTAACCGCTGAAAAGAGAAAAACCGACTTTGAAAGCATTGAGTTCTCGCCTGAAGACTTTATTTTTGACGGACTAATCTTTATGGGCAGGCTAAGGCGGGCAATAAGCTTTGAAAGGGTTCTGAGCATTATAAAAATGCGCGGAACAGACCACTCCATAAAGCTGCATCCTGTAGAGATAAGCTCCACAGGGCTTGTTGTAAAACCCATTGAAGACTAATTAACAGGATTTAATTAACCTGAGCTCCCCTGGCTTAATTTGGCTTTAAACACACATATCCATCAAAAAGTAAGCTTTTTAAACGTTTATATCCATCAATTATATTACTTGTTTTTAACGCTTTTTTTAGCACAACAAGCAAAATAAGCAATATCTTGGAGGAATGATAAAAATGGCTGAAGCTACACAGCAGCCCGTGGTCTTTATGACAGAGGGCACCAAAAGAACGCGCGGAAGGGACGCGCAAAGGATAAACATTCTTATCGCGAAAGCAGTTGCAAACGCGGTTAAGTCAACACTTGGCCCAAAGGGGATGGACAAGATGATTGTTGACGACTTGGGCGACGTTACAATTACAAACGACGGCGCCACAATTCTGGACGAGATAAGCATTGACCATCCGATTGGAAAAATGATGGTGGAGGTCGCCAAAACCCAGGACGAAGAGGTTGGAGACGGCACCACAAGCGCGGTTGTAATTGCAGGCAGCCTGCTTAAAAAGGCAGAGGACCTGCTTGACAATGACATACA
>JAFCCZ010000086.1 GCA_017609945.1 Candidatus Iainarchaeum sp. | reverse complement strand
CCTGTTCCGAAGTTCAAGAACTCTTTTATCTCCTTCACTTTAAGCAGCATTCCGTCACTAATGTGCTCAAATGCCTCTTCCCTCGAAATGTTGAGGAATGGAACAATTTCGCCCTTGTCATCAAGTATGCCGCCGGTCTCAGTTATCAAAATAAATTTTTTGGGGTCCACCGCCTTAACAAGCTCTTTGGCGGCTGTGTCAGCATTAATGTTAAGCTTTTCATCTCCACATTCCCCTACCGGGCTTACTATTGGGGTTGCCCCCTTCTTCAGCGCGCTTTCAATTCCTTCAAGTTCAACCTTTTTTACCTTTCCCACAAATCCAAACTTTTCCATCTTCTCGCACTCAAACACGCTATCAACAACTTCTGCACTCCCTCCCCTTTCAGCAATTTTTTCAACAAGCTGGCAAGCAATTTTCTCAAATATTTCCGCAATAACTTCCATGTCCTGCTTACTGGTCACGCGAATTCCGTCAATCTTTTTAGAATCAGGCAGCTTTTTTCCAATCTCGCTTCCTGCGCCGTGCGCAAAAATTGGAAAAATTTCCATCTTGTTCAAGAAAGCAATATCCTCGGCAATTTCATCCAAATGCTTTTCAAGGGTTTCCCCGCTTGTCTTCACCACCGCAAACTTGTCCTGCGGAAGCTTTTTGTAAATGTCCAGAAACAGTTTGAACTCCTGCCCCTTTCCGGTTTTTTCAATAAACTTCAAAAGCATTTTTTTCATCAAAACTCACCCATTATCTTTTCAAAAACCGTCTGCGCGTCCTCAAGCTCTTTCTTTTCCACAAACTCGTTGCAGGTGTGGGCCTGTTTTACGTTCCCCGCCCCAAAAACCACTGTCCCAATTCCAGCTTCTTGAAATTGCGCAGCATCTGTCCAAAAGCCCACTTCATGCATTTCCCCTTCAACAAACGGAAACTTTTCTCCTGCCTTCAAGGGTTTCCCCACTGCCTTCCAAGCTACTTTAATTCCTTTCCCGTTTACAATGCCCCTAATCTTTTCAAGTGCCTCCTCTGCTTCATCATTTGAGCGAATTGAGGCAACAAATTCACAGTGCCCTGCAACAACATTGTCCTGGCTTCCCCCAACAATCTTTCCAACGCTAAATCCCGCTTTTTCAAGCTTCAAGATTAATTCGGCGGCCTTTACTATTGCGCTTGCCCCGCCTGCCTCTCCCTTTTGCGAGGAGTGGAACGGCTCTGTTTCAACCTCAACATTGAACGAATAATGGCCCTTGTGTTTGTTAACAAACTCCAAAGAGGTTGGCTCGCACACTATAGCATACTTTATTCCCCTGCAAAATTCTGATTTTAGGAAGAACGAAACCCCGTTGTTTTCCCCGCCTTCCTCGTCAACACTGAACAGCAGCAAAAGGTTGTTTGGCTTTGCCTTCTCCACTGCCTTCAGCACGCAGTAAATGTTCCCCTTTGTGTCGGCGGTTCCCAGACCAAAAATCTTGCCTTCCTCTTCAACAAGATCCAATGGGGTGTGCTTCCATTTCCCGCTTGGCTTAACTGTGTCCATGTGGCAGTTTATCAATAATTCCGGCTTGCCGAAAACCGCCAACACGTTCTCCTTTCCTTCCGCAACCTTTTGAATTACAACTTTTGCATTTGTCTTCCCCTTCAAAAAATCAGCTATTGCAGAGCCCACTTTAGCATAATTTCCCGAATGGGATTCAGCAAGCAGACTTTTCAGTAGTTCCATTTCAACACCCGGCCAAGTCCGGAAAAAACGATTTTGTATACTATACCTGCTGTTGAAATCGTTTATATCCCTTCCGTGTGAAATGTAACAAATTATACACCTTTGTTTCAAATCAAACAATATGGTTTTATTTCTTTCCCTGCCCACTTCTTTTGGTTTAAATGTCTAGTGACGCAAAGCTTACTGAAAAGTTCATTTCCGAGCACCTCTCCATTAAGGAGTGCATGAAGAAGGGCCTTATTAACTATTCTGCCCTTTCGCGCCTTATTGAGGAAAAGCTTCCCCCCGAACACAAAATTTCAAGGGAGGCGGTTTCTGTTGCGGCAATTCGCTTCAGTGAGAAAATCAAGGGCCGCAATGTTGAGGACTCTGTTGCCAGGCTCTTCAAAAAGAGCAATATGGAGATTAAAAACAATGTTGTTACTTTTACCTTGGAGAAACACCTTTACCCAGACTCCCTTATTGATGTGGAGCGTGCGATAAAGAAAGACCGCGCAATGTTCTTTTCAACTGAGGGAACCAAAACCATCACTGTAATCGTTCAGAGGGACAACGCAGCGCTCGTTGAGAAGACTTTCAAGAACTTTGTTATTGCAAAGAAAACCGATCTCTCCCTTATTACAATTTCAAGCCCCGGAATCCAAAAGGTTCCTGGCGCGGTTGCTTTTATCTGCGGCCTTTTCTTTGAGAACGACATTAACATTGAGGAGTTTATGAGCTGCTACGACGACACCCTGATTGTAATCAACTCAAAGGGCCTTGAAAAGGCAATAAGGTTCCTTGGTCTCTGAAAAAAACTATATTCAGCCCAACCGTGCAATTCCCATTTGCAAATCCACTTCTTTGTCCTTTAAGCCAGTAATTTGTCCATCAATTTTCGTTATATTCGCTCTGATTTCAAGCAAAACAAATCGCGAAACCTCTGCTTCCCTGCGGTTTTCAATTCTTTCTATTCTTTCCAGTATTTTGAGTTCCTTTTGTTGGTCTGCCTCAAGCAAGGCCAAAGTTGATTTCTTGTTGTGAATTTCCGCCCGAACTCTTCTCAAATTTGATTTTAGTTTCATCCTCTCCAATGCCCTTCTCGCTCGCTGCCTCCAGGTCATTGATTTTTTCTTTTGGGGCATTACTAAAACCGCCTGTTTAGAAACCTTTTCATTAGTTCGTGCCTTAGCTGGTGAAACTTGTCAAATTCCGGTCCCAGATAATGCTCTATTAATAGAGCGTTGTGAACCACTGGCCCCGTTAGCAATTTTCCCAGCGGCTCTAGCTGGTTTGGCGTAACACCTAAAATCCCACGTGCCTTAAATGCCTCGAGGATGGCAATCTGTTCTCTGATGTTTGCGTGTATCCTGGCCATTTTGTCTGGAGGCGGCTTCCCCATCAAAACTCGTTTGTGATAAATTATCTGTTTCTTTTCATCCCTAAGAATGGTAAGTGCTTGATTAACATCTATTGGCAACCCTTCTGCAAAACGCTTCTGCGTTTCCATTATTCTTATTCTCTTGGCAAGCAGGGCCTGAAGCCTGGTTTTTGTTGTCTTTGGCAGGTTCAGCGCATCAACAATTAGTCCCTCCATTTCAATCTGCATTGACTGCCTTGAAATTCTTAACCTATGATCTAACTTTGTTCTTCTGGCAGTCTTCTGCAAATGTTTAAGCATCTCATCAACGGTAAGAACTTTTTTGGTTCTGGGTCTTTTTCCCCCGCCAAGCCTTTTAATTGGCCCCTCTCTTTTTCTTGCCATAAAACAATTCAGATTAAAGTGGTTATTAACCCTTTTGGGGCCAGCCGCACTTGCTTTAACTTCATGTGGAAGAATCTGGGAAAAGCGAGGAAGGTTAAATAGTCTGCGGAAGCGTTAACTAACCCTTTTTCTCAAACATTGCTTCAGCTACGCTTGGGCGGAGGCGTATTACCAATATTTCGCCTTTGGGGGTTGCTTGGCTGAGTACGGAATTCAAGTGCAGCACCCGGTTTTCCCCTAGTCCCGATGGTTTGCCATTGACTCTCAGTGTTTTCTTGTCAATGAAGCCACCACGTAGTTCAAATGAAAGTTGCACGTCTGCACTGAATCCAGGCACCCGTCCCCTGCCTGGCTTCATCTTAATCCTGACCTTGCGGACCCATGTCCTGCCAACCTTTTCGAATCCAAGTTTGTGGGGCTCTACAAAGCGGGGTCTTTCCACTGCCGGGGTTG
>JAFCCZ010000085.1 GCA_017609945.1 Candidatus Iainarchaeum sp. | reverse complement strand
TGACCGGCTTTTCCGCCTTCTTGGGTTTCTTTCCCTTGACTGTCTTGGCCTTTACAGCCTTCTTAGGCTTTGCTTTACTTTTTGCCTTTGGCTTTTCTTTAGCAGGGCTGCCCTTTTTATCCTTCCCGGCCGTTTCCTTCTTTGGCTTCTCCGCTGCCTTGGATTTCTTTGGCCTCTCTTCCACAGCCCCTGGTTCAACTTCAGCAGGCTTTTCTTGCTCCTGCTCCCTGGCCGTTTCCTCAAGCTTTTGCTCTCTGCGTTCAGGTTCCTTTGCCTCAAGCAGTTCCTTGACGTGCGGGATAAATGCCTTTTGGGCAACCATTTTCCTCACGATTGAACCGCTCATTGTCTCGGGCAGGTAAGCCCCTCCGGCCAGCCTGGTCTTGCACTTTTTGCACTCATAGATTCCGGCAGCCAGCCTCTTAACGCGGAGAAAACCGCACTTTGGGCATTTGTGCTTCTTCTTCTGCACGGCCTCTATCTTGATTACGCGCCTTCTTATGCCAACGCCGTACCTTGAGCCAAATCTCCCGGCTGTCTTTACCTTCTTCGTCCTGCCCACTTCAGATCACCTAGAGCTGCTTTCTTATTTCCTTGGAGCTCTTGAAAGCCATTTCAATGCAGCTGTCTATTTCGCTTCCGCTGAAGCCGCCTGAAACCCCTTTCTGGAAGGCGCACAAATAGTCGTCCTCACTGGTTGAAACCGAGAACCTTGCTGTTTGGGCCTTTTCCTCTGCAAGCGTTGGGTCGGCAAAAAGCTTGTTGCCAACCTTTGCAAAGGTTGAAAGAATGGGCTTTCTTGAAAGCTTTAGCTTTCCGGCATACTCGCCCTTCACTATCTTGTCGTCCTCAACCTTTGGAATCTTGGTTTCAAGAAGTGCTGAGAGAGCTGCAATGCCCAGTGCGTCAAACAGGTTGCCGTCATTGTTCAGGACGTACATGTCTATGAAGCAAATCCAGACCTTTTCCCCCTCTCTAATACAGAGGTCCTTAAAATCCAGTGTCTTGCTTTCCCTGATGCCACGGTCCACTACCCTTGCAAGCTCTATTGCTTCAGGGCGTGGCGGACCCACCTCAAAGTCTTCTGACGCAAGCGGCAGAAGCTCTGTTCCGACCGAAATTGTTCCCTTGTTTGGAGAGTCAGGGTATGGCTCGCCCAGAATCATTTTGACTCCTGCGACAACCTCTGACAGGCCAAGCTTTACGTTTGCCGAGCCCTCGGCGTTTTCGCTTATGTTCTTTGTTATTTCAATTTTCCTGTATTCATCAAGGGCCCTTTGGTCAACGCGCTTGTCCTGCTTTGCAAGCCCGTTTACCTTGTCGGCCTTCAAATCCCACAAAACGTTTTCGTTCATTTGCTCACCTTCTCTGATTTCTTAGCAGCAGTTTTCTTTTCCTCGGCCTTTGGCTTCTCTGCCTCTGGGTTTTTCTTTGCCTCTGGCTTTTCGGCTGCTTCGTACTTTTTTCTCAACGCTTCCCTTTGCACTTCGTACACCTGCTTGCATCCCTTTATGCCAAGCTCTTTTGCCTTCTTCCACTCGGCCTTGGTCATCAAACCGTCCATCTGCAAAAGGACTATTTCCTCGGTTCTTGGCATTATTGCTATTGGAATGTCCACTGCGTCCGGCGCGTCCTCCTCTGCCTTGTTCAGGTCAAGGATTATTTCGCCGCCTGCCTTGCCAACACCCGTTGATGCAACAAGGTCCCGCATTGGAATTCCTGCGTCTGCAAGGGCAACGCTTGCCGCAGTAAGTGCAGCGGCCCTTGAACCGGCGTTGCTGTCAAGTATTTCTACAAACACGTCAATGCTTGAATTTGGGAACCTTTCAATGAAGACCGCTCTCTCAAGCGCTTCGCTGCAGACCTTTGAGATTTCAATTTCCCTTCTTGCAGGACGCGGGTTCTTTCTGTCAGGAACCGAAAAGCAAGCCATCCTGTAGATAAACTTCACGCGTGCCTTGTAGGGGTCCTGCGTGTGCTTTGGCAGGGCTTCCTTTGGCCCAAACACGCCGGCAATTACCTTGTTTTGGCCCCACTCAAGGTAAGCCGAACCGTCTGCGTTGTCAAGAACACCGACCTCTATCTTTAGCGGCCTGAGTTCGTCAACCTTTCTTCCGTCAAGCCTTTTTCCGTTCTTGACGTATTCTATCTTTTCATCTTTTTTACTAGCCATCACTTATTCACCTTTTTTTCCTTTAAAAAATCTCCAACTTTGTTTGTCAGGTTGCTCAGGTGCGCTTCCCTTTCAATCAGGTCAAGCGCTTCCTTCAAGAGATTTATGTCTCCGCCCTTTGCCCAAATCCAACCGTTCCTTCCAACAAGGATGTTGCAGCCTGTGCCGTCCTTTAGCTGGGCAAGCATGCTTCCGCTCTTTCCTATTACCCGCGGAATCTTTACTGGGGTTACTGACAAAATCTCTCCGCCGTAGAAAACCCTCAGGTCCTCCATCTTTGCCTCGTTTATTTCATTTACGTCAAATACTTTTGCGGAAATTACTGTGCCCCTTTTAAGGCGGTCCCTAACTTCCTGCTTTGATACGTAGCTTGCGTAAATGCTGTTAATTGCAACTCCGTAAACCGAAAACTTTTCGCTTTCAACTATTCCAACTACTAGGTCTCCCCTTCTCGGAATGTATTTTCCGCGAAGCGGGACAACTGCAGCTGAGTCTCTGTCCTCGTACACAAGGCCAAGCGCGTCGCTGTAAACCTTTCCGTTTTCAGTAAAAACGTGCGAGCCAAGTCTTGTTCTTTGCTCTGTTACCAGGTCTCCTGGCACAACTATTTTTTTTTCACTCAAAATTAATCACCTTTCTCCAAAATCTTTGTTTCGACGTCGCCGTGCGTCAAGTGGTTGAGCTCGTTGAGAAAATCGCTTCTCATCCCCGCGGCCATTTCAACAATAGCTATCAGCGAACCGTCGTTCTGCCACTCTTCCTTTTTGAGCTCGTACTTGTGCAGGAAAGCGGAAACCCTTCCGGCCTGCTGGGCGGTAACCCTGACCGCAATCCTCTGCTTTTCAAGCGAAATCGGAATTATTTTCTTTAACTCATTAAGTATCTCTTGAACCTGCCCCTCTGCTGACTTTCCTGCGTCAACGTGGATCTTTGCTTCCTCCATTGCAATCTCAATCCTCTTCGGGGGGTGTGGCGCGTTTGTCTGGGGATTCATCGCGTTCTTTGAAATTATTTGGATTATCTCAAGCCTTTTTGCCTCGCGGATGCGCTTCCTCTGCTCGGTTGTAAGCTGTACGTCTCCCTCGGTAATTATTTTTTTGGCAACCTCGTTCACTTCGGTTGTTCCAAAAGCCTTGCTTAGCGCTTCAGGGCTCTGAGTGGAGCCCTTTGCCGCGTCCTTGAAGACAGTGTCTATTGCAAGCAGATCGTTAAAACTCACGTTTTCACCCTTTTTCAGATTCAATGCAAGGTCTGGATCAACAAGAATTTCAAACTTTTCGCCGTTTTTTTCAATCCTTGCAGTAACCGCTTCTTCCAGCTTTACCATTGTTTTAAAAACCCCGTTAAAATTATTGAATTATTTTATATTAACCGAAGTTACTTTTTCCCCAAGATAGACTTCAGCTTTTGCTTTCCAATCTTTTCAAACTTTTTATCGCTTGAAATAAATGCAAACTCAAGGTTGTTGATGTCAATCTTTTCCTTGTCACCCAATCCCTTGTCAATTCCCTCGGTGGCCAAGAGGATTGCGTTGTCAAGCGTTAACCCTTCCTTGTACTTTTTCTCAGGCCTCATTCCGGCGTACTGGGTAAAAAGCTGCTTTATTGCACCAAGCTCTTTCACAAGTGTTTCAACGTGAATTTCTTCCTCGTAGTACATTCTGTTTTCCTGGGCTTCCTTTCTTGCCATCTGCACAAGCCTTCTTGCGTCCCCAACCAGGCCGGCACTAATTGCACCAATGTGGTTGTCAATTTTGAAGAGTTTTTCAACGCTTTCGGGAAGGATTAGCTTGCTTGGGGCCTTTTTGTCGGCTCCGAGAAGAATTCCGTCCTGGTAAACCATTGCAACTCCGATTGTGCCCTGTTCAACGATTTTGCTGGCGTACTCTACCTGATAGAGCCTCCCGTCAGGGGAAAACATCGTTGCAACACGATCATACGCTGAACCTTTTCTAGAAACAGGATACATAAAAAAACCCGTCTTTTCCTCTTCTCTTGTTCTACAGAATTTATCTGCGTTAACTATAAAAAGCTTCTCTTGAAGTCTAAGGCTTCTTTTTTAGTTCTAGAAAAAGCTCGCCGTCGTCGCGCGAAATCGTCCACTCTGAACTGCATTTCGGGCATCCGATGCTTTCGGCTTTCTGGTGTTCCTGGTGGGTTAACGGAATTCCGTAGCCACACTTCAGGCACTTTGCCTTTAACACGTTTATTAACGCCATAATTATCTCTCCTAACTGTAAATTACTTTCTAATGAGCCAATAGCACTGTAGTGGCAATCCATTAAAAAGATATTGTCAGTGGCAAATCAGAGGATTTGCCTTAGCTTTTTCAGGGTTCCGCTTGTCTTAATTGGCTTAATTCCTGCCGCTTCCATTGCCTTTTTCAGGCGGCCCTCCAGGCCCCTTTTGCACCTTACAATTCCACTGCACCGTCGGCTGTCAAATTCAATTAAGTGAACCGGCCTAACCTCAAAGCCAAAAAATTCCCTTTTCAGCTGGTCAAAGGAGCGCTTTTCCCTGAGCTCAAAAAGCAAATACCTCTTTTTCATCCTCTGCGAGGGCTTAAACCTTGGCGTTACTTCCCTCAATTCAATCCCTCCAGCTCTGGCCCCGACTTTGCCTTGCCCAAAAGCTCTTTCTCCAGCGCAAAAACCTTTGGCTTGCAGGCAAGAATTGTTTCTCCCACCCCTTTTCTCACAGAACTGTATCTCTCAAGCAAATACCCAAAACGGTCCTCAAGCGGAACGATTGCGCCGTGCCTTACCCTCTTGTCTGCATAGTACACCAACTTTGACTCAAGACTTGAAAAGCTCCCTTTAAGAATGTGCGAGAGGCCGTGCTCGCCGGCAATCTGCGCAATTTCCGGAAAGCCCTCTTTCTCAAGAATTTTTACTGCCTCTGGAACGTGCCTTTTGTTCGGGTCGTCAATTGAAATCTTTTTGGCGATGTCGTGCAGCAAAGCGGCCGCTTCAACAAGAGGCAGCTTAACGGCTTTGCCGTTCTCGGAAATCTTTTCGCCGAGAAAAACCGCGATCTTCGCAACCTGCTTTGAGTGCTCCACAATGTGTTCCGGAACATTGTGTTTTTTCAAGAGCTCAAGAGCCTGCTCGCGCGAGGGAATGTTCATAAAGAGAACTAGGTTAATTCATTTAATAAAAAGTTCTTCCGCTATTTGGTTCTTGCTTTGCGGGCCTTCTGCTTTATTCTTGAGTTGCGCGACGGCCGGTCCTTTTCGCTTCCCCTGCCCTTCTTGTGCAGGCCCCTTGACTTTTTTCCGGCGGATGTCAGGCCGCGCTCTGCCCTTCCCCTCTGGGTTTTCCTGCAGATCCATTTCAGGTTTTTGTCTGACTTGATTTCTGGGGCAGACGTGTCAACAAGAATTACCTCATAGTAGTGGCTTTTTCCGTCCGCGCCAAGCTTGTAAGAGTTCAAAACCTCGCAGTTCTCGTACTTTCTGGAGGCGCGGTGTTCGGCAATCCCCTTGATGCTGATTGCCCTGGTCAACTTTTTTACACCCATTCTCTTTGGCTTTCTTCCCTTTCTCGGGCGCCTTTGGGCTCCGCTTCCCCGCCTGACGCGAACCCTTACAACAACAATCCCTTTCTTTGCCTTGTATCCAAGGGAGCGGGCCTTTGCGATGTTTGTGGGCTTTTTTACCCTTACAACCGCCGTCTTTTCCTTCCTGTAACCAATTAGCCTTTCGCGCTGAAGGGCCTTGTAGTCGTATGACTGGTCCTTTGTGCCACTTCTTTCCTTTTCAAAGGTTTCCTTTATCGCCTTTGCTGCGCCCATAAAAACCACTCAATCAAATAAAAATAAAACTATCCCGAATTAAAAATCGAGCAAAGTATTATAACTAACTTGTTAGAGAAATTCTAATAGGGAATTGTTTTAAAACTTTGCACGGGCGATGGAATGGCTAAAGCTGGAAGAACAAATGACAGGAGGCCTGAGAAGGGCAGGAGGCCTGAGAGGCCTTTGAAGGCAAAGGCAAGGATAGCGGTGGGGCGCCTGTGGAACCCGCTGTACCGCATGAGCCGAAGAGAGACTAGACTCATAAGGTCAATTGTGAGAAGGGAGAAAACCGCCCATGTGCACCCGGGGGAATTCGAACTGGACGCCGGCAACGCGGTCAACAGATTTGTTGTTTCAGAGCTGGGACTTGGGGACGTAGCGCAGCGAAGCAGGGCCATTTGCTTGGCTGACGGATTAACCGCAGCGCGCATTATTGTTAAGCAAAAAATAAAGACTGCAGGCTGGGTTGTGGGAGACAGGAGAATTAAGAAGAACGTTTTAAAGCGCCTTTTGGAAGACGCCACAGTGGCACTGGAAATCCAGGGGGAGAGCTGGGGGGCAAGGCATGCTAAAGCGCAGCTTGACAGGGCTACGCACCTTGGGCCAGATAAGTCTATGGACATTGTGGTTGACACCAATCTCTTCCAGGGCGCTCTGAAGAAAGGAAAAAAGTATAGTGAAAAACAAGGGCCTGCAAATTTTGGCGCCTGCCAATAATATTTAATGCTTCACTCTCCAGAGCTTCCTTTCTTCCCGGTCCTCGATTTGGCCGTGCGCATTTTTACCCTAACTTCTTCTCGCAAAAACTTCTCGCGTTTTTTCATTTTGGCCCCCTCTCTTTTAAGCATATTTAACCCTTCCCACCTTAATAAGTTTTTATGCCAAAAGGAAAATGCGACAGGTGCGGCAAGAATGCCGTTATTGAGTTGCCCTACGGCCCGCACTGGTTCTGCGGGGAACACTTCCTGCGCTTCTTTGAAAAGCGGGTTAGAAAGACCTGTCGGGCAAACAAGCTTATTGAGCCTGGCGAAAAGATTCTTGTGGCCTACTCCGGGGGAAAGGACAGCGCGGTCACGCTTTACCTGGTTAACAAGATTTTTGGGAAGCGCAATCCAATTCAGGCGCTTTTGATTGACGAGGGCATTGAGGGCTACCGGGACAAGGCACTGGACATTGCGGAGAAGAACTGCAAAGCATGGGGAATTCCGTTCAAGAGGGTTTCGTTCAAGAAAGAGGCCGGCTTTACAATGGTTGACGTGATGAAGAAAACCGGCGCAAAGAAAAGGCTGGGGAGCACGTGCGCCTTCTGCGGGGTAATCAGGAGAAGGATAATGAACCAGTTTGCGAAAAAGCTGGGCGCTGAAAAGCTTGCAACAGGCCACAATTTGGACGACGAGGCCCAGAGCGCGCTGATGAACTTGTGCGACGCGGACTTAAGCCGCTTTCTGCGGCTTGGACCGGTTTCGGGGAACGCAAACATTAAGGGGCTGGTTCCGAGAATAAAGCCATTGTGGGAAAGCCCTGAAATAGAAATAATTGCGTTTGCCGAATTCAACGGAATTGATTACTATAGGGAGCAGTGCTGCCCGTTCAAGTGGCAGGCAAAGCGCAACGATTTCAGGGGAATTGTGAACCACCTGGAGTCAAGCTATCCCGGCACGATGTACTCCGTCCTGAGCTTTTTCAGGCAAGCAAAGTCAAAAATTGGCAAAAGGGGGGTGAAAACAGAGCTTGGATCGTGCAGCAAGTGCGGTGAACCCTGCAATGGAAAAGTGTGCAATGCGTGCAAACAGATAGAGCTGATTAAGAAAAAGTAAATTTCCACAAGGCCTTCAAATACTAACTCTCATTGCCATTTTCTTTAATCAATACGGAGTTCGGTTGCACGACAAGCTGTCGCGTCTTGGATAGCTCCTTGAACTTTTTCGCAGGCATTGACTCCTTCCAAACAATAATTTCGCATGAATTCTTTATCTATCGCGTTGCAAACTTTTTCTGGATTTTTTGCATAGATTGCCTGGCCAAGCAGACAGTAGTCTGCTTGACCGATATAGTTAAATGTTGTGCAGTATGGCTTTCCTTCGCATATTTGCATGCATTCCTCCAGGGAATCGCATTTGTAGTTATTGGAGGAATAATCGCACTCCTTTATCAGGTCATTGTCACTTACAAGACAACCTGACAAAAAAACTGTGATGAAAATTAAAACCGCGAACATAACCAATTTGGCAATCATGCAACAGTATTCCTTCTCTATAATTAAAGAAGCTTGTGGTACAACTATCAAGCCTCTCAAGCTATAAGAAAAATGGTGGGCCCGGGGAGAATTGAACTCCCGATCTCCCCGATGTCAACGGGACGTCATTAATGGATTTCCTTCAATACGATGAAAAGAAATTAACCACTAGACCACGGGCCCATAGTAAGGTAACTTAAGATCTTGATACTTAGTAAGATATTTTAAAGTTTCTTTTTGGTATAGCAACTTGTCTTTGGCAAATTTTGCATTAAAACGAATTATATGGGGTAGTAATCAGCTATTTTTTCTTCTTTGCTGCCTTCTTCTTGAAGCCCTTTTCAACTATTACGCCCATTTCCTTTGCAAAGTTTTCCTCGAACGCGTCAAGCTCCTTCATTTTGGCGTCAATTAGCTTCATGCGCCTGTTAATCTGTGATTCAAGCCACTTTGACTGGTCGTTTATTCTGCGAAGTGAATTATTGAACTTTTTAACGTTTATTTCAATTACGTTTACAAACTGGGTCTTGAACATTTCCAGGTCTTCCATCTGCCGCTTTATTTCTGCAGGGTCAAAGTCTGACTCAAGCTTCTCGTGCAGCTCGTCAAGCCTCCCAAGCTTTACCTTCAAGTCCCTCTCAAGGGTGGAGAGCTTGTGCATGTGCTCCTTTATCTGCAATTCAAAGGCGCGTTTTGTGTCATCCAATTCACCTGTTCTCTCTTTTGAATCGCTTACCATGGCCTTGATCTTGTCTCCAACCAGGCTTTCAATATTTGTCTCGGTATCAGCCTTGATTCCTTCAATCACATTAAGGCCGACCTCCAAAGTTTTGTTGAGCCGCTCGTCCAGTTCGGTAATCTTTGCCTTTGCACCATCCAAAAACTCCTGATTGGCGCTCTTTGCCTTTATGAGTTCTGAGTTCATTTCGCTTATCAGGGTGTCTTTGGTCTTGTCAAGCTGTGAGAGTTCGGAGTTGAGCTTTTCCATAAATTCGTCGTACTGGATTTTCTTTGTCTGGAACACCTGCATCTCCTTTTTTACGCCGGCACCCTCTTTCTTGAGCTCGGCTATTCTGCCGTCCAGAATCTCTTCAATTTCTCTGGACTTGGATTCAAGTTTTGCGTCCACCTTGCTCAAAAAAAGGCTCTGCTGTGACTCAAACAAGACCTGTATTTTCTTGACCTCTTTTTCGGCAAGTTTGTCCGCTTTCTTCGCAAGTGCACTCTCAACGTCCTTCCTTATTTCCTTCATTTCACTGAGGTTCTTGTCAACGACCGAAAGAATCCCCTTCTCCCAGAGCTTTGAAAGGTCAACCGATTGAACGCGCCTTGCCTGAACAGGCTTTGGGGCAGCAGGCAGTGGAGTGGAAACCGGCTTTGGGGCAATGGCCGGTTTTGGAAACGGAACCTGTTCTTTTGCGGCAGGCTTTGGTTCCGGTTTTGGTTCTCTTTCGTGAACCAGCGGCATTTCAACCGGCTTGCTGGCCGGTTTTTCAACCGGCTTTTCAACCTTCTTCTTGGACGCTCTCCCGACAAGCCTTGCAAGAAAGCTTTCCTTTGCCTGCTCTTCCTTTTTGGGCAGCTTGTCCGGAAGGTTTTCCTGCCTGGAAATGTCAGCGCTTATTTCCGAGAGCTTTGCCCTCCTTGCATTCAGCGTCTGGGGATCCGGCTTTTTTGCAACCGGCTTTGGAACAGGCGCCTTTTCCAGGGGCTTTGAAGCGGGAATTTCCTTCACCGGCTTTGGAGCTGGCTTTTTGGTGGGGGGCCTTTTCGCGGCCTCAATTAGCTGCTTTGCCTGCGCCTTGTTTATGCCTACCTCGCGCAGGTGCATCACCATTTCGTTGTTCGGAACCTTGAGCTCAATAAGCTTTCTGATGCTCTCTATTAGAATCTCTCTTTTGTCTGTCATGGCAGAATAAAGAAGGGCTAAAGCAGTATAAAAGAATTTAGTTTTAGGAATTGGGTGTTTTTCTTGCCAATTCCTTTTGCGAACTTTTGCGAACTTTTCGGAAGAAAACCGAAGGTTTTCGCTCCCAAAAGTTCTATTGGACCCTCCGGGAATTGAACCCGGGATCTCCCGATTGCCAACCGAGCGTCATACCACTAGACTAAGGGCCCGCTAAAGAAATTTACTTTAGCGATTTATTTAAATAGCTGGTGGAAATGCGCCCACTACGGGCTGATGAGTATTACACTGTCACCGCGAACCATTAGCTTGCCGAATTTTGTTTTTACTTCCCCATTCTCAAGCTGTTCGCCGTTCTCAAGAACTATATTCATGTGGACATCGAACGCTTTCAATGTACCTCTGACTTGAGTGTTTCCCTTCAATAGAACCAGAACCTCTTTTCC
>JAFCCZ010000084.1 GCA_017609945.1 Candidatus Iainarchaeum sp. | reverse complement strand
GCCTTGAGGTTAATCCAAAGATGGTTGACAGGATGGCAAGACTGCACGATCTAGTTCTTGTTTACGGCCGAAAGGTTGGGGGGAAGTGGCAGGAGGTTGGAAAGACCGGGTCCTACGAGCACGCCCGCTATGCCGCCCAAACCCTTGCCAGGCGGGGCTATCACGAGATTGCGCGCGCGGTTGGAAAGCACGGTTATCCCATTGGAGAGCGCACGACAAGAAAATACTTTTCCTTGGAGGAGAAAATTCTTGCCCTTGCGGACACCCGCGTTTTGGGAGACACAATTCCCGGCTGGCGGAGGAAGATTGTCCGCGACGCGAAAAAGTACCCAAAGGCTGGTCCGCAGCACCGTTCCATGCAGCAGTTCGCAGGGCAGTTGAAGCGAAAGGGCGTTGACGTTGAAAAGATAATTAGGAGCGTGAGGGCGAAGAGGGGCGCGGCAAAAGCGTTAAACCGGAAAGTTATGTAGCAATTACTTGGGTCCTTTTCTAATTTTATTCCTTTTCTTTTCCGCGCGCGCTCCAAGTTTGGCTCGCCATTCCTTTAATCTTGTTCTAATCCTGTATTTCCATCTCTGTCCTTGTTGGAATTGTTTTTCAATCGGCTCAAACTTTATGCCTCTTGCCCTCAGCCCTTTTACTATTGTCGGAAGTGCCCTTAAGAGGTTTTGCCCCCTTTTTCCGGCCTGTGACCCCTCTCTGCCAACTGCCCCGTCGTGGAACAGCATTACATCCCCTGTCCTGGCTTTTCCAACAATCTCTTTTGGGTCCAGCCTTTTCAAATCTCTTGCCTTTTCCCAGTCTTTGGTGTCAAAGCTCCAGTCTACGTGCTTTAACCCAATTTTTTTCAATACTGCGAGTGCTTTTGAGGAAAGCCTTCCATACGCTGCCCTGAAAACCGTTGGTTTTTTCCCGGTTATTTTCTCAATCAGGCTGGCAGTTACCCCTATTTCGTAAACAGTTTGCCGCATGTTCAGTTTTGGCAGGAAATCGTGGTGATAGGCGTGCACTCCAATTTCGTGCCCTAATTCTGCAACCCTTTTCACTGCCCCAGGCATTGCTTGTATGTTTGATCCCACCATAAAGAAAGTTGCCCTTACCCCCAGTTCATGCAGCAGCTCTGCTATATCCGCTGTTTTTGGGCCAGGACCGTCGTCAAACGTCAGGAATATTTTTTTTTGCGCCATGCTTGTTCCCATAGATTTTTACAGCGTTGTTTAATTTAAGGCTGAGTATGCCCCCGTCCGCCCGTTTTTTTCTCTCCCCAACTCTTAAATATGAATTAATTCCTCTTATTATGCGTTGGTGAATTGAAAATGTCTTTCTCTGGGTTGGTTGCAGTTGCTTTCTTGCCGTCTTTTGCCATTTCTGGCCTGATTATTTTCCTTATCCTGGAGCTTGTAGTGCTTGCATTGCTCTTGCTTTTGGCACTGTTTTTCCTGATTAGATTCAGGCACGTTAACGCAATTCAGGAAAAGCACGCAGAGCTTATTGCAATGCGGCGGAAGGCCCACTCAATGATTGCTGAGGCAACCGGTGAAAAGAAAAAGGATTTGGAGGACAGGCGGCAGTATCTTGAAACCCTTATTGCAAAGAACGAAACAGCGTTTAGGAACGTTGGAAAGAAGAGCTGGCTTGACTTGGGGGGGATCCCGCAGGGAATTTACTTTTCCTTCAAGTACCTGCTGTGCGGTTTAAGGCACCCGTTTAGGAGAAGAAAGAAGATTACCCCGCAGCTTGTTGCAGATGTTAGAAAGATTGACGGAAAGATTGCAGAACTGCGCTCAAAGATCTCTGACCTGGAGGACGATTTCTACAACCAGAAGATTGCTGAACAGGATTTCAAAAAGAAGTTGTTTGAGTTCAAGGAGCAAATTCATCTCCTTGAGATTGACAAGAAGAAAATTGCCTAATCCTCTACCTTCAGCCCGAGCTTTTTGGTGAACTCGCTCTTAACGTAGTTAAAGTCCCTGTAGTGCTCCAAAACCTTGATGTGAACCGGCTGTTCCTCTGTTCTTGTTGCGGCCTTTGGAAAAACCTCGTAATAGTATCTTTTCTTCTCGCCCGGCGCAAGCTTTGGAAGCCTAATCAGTTCCTCCGTCTTGTAGCCGCCCTTCTCAAAGCTGAGCTGCTTTCCAAGGGCGATGTGCACTGAAATTATCTTTGTTTCCTCTGAATCGTTTCCAATCTCAAGCTGCAGGGTTACCGGCTCTCGCTTGGAGAGCTTCATTCTGAACGGATTAAACGAGGCATTTACCTGAACCAATTTTATTCCCCCAATACTATTGCCGTGCTTGTTTTTTTAAAGCTATTCGGGTTTTGGGGCAAAGAAAGCCTTAAATACCACTTAGAATAATCTATTTCCAAAGGAAAGAGTTTCTTTCCCAATAAATTATGTATAAAGGTAGTACTTGTGGCGCCGATTCCTGAAGCAGGGCTTGTGAGAAAATCCTTCACCCTCCGCAAGATGGACCTGCCGCCCTCAGTTGAATTAACCAAGCGCTCTATGCTCCGCTGGTTTGCCCTCTCCTTCGGCCTAATCAGCGAGCAGGAGTCAAGGGACACTGTTTTCAACGTTCTTGACGCGCTCTTCCACTTTCTCCTCTCCAAGAAGCAGAATCCAAGCACTCTGGACATTCAAGCGTATATTGATGAGAAATACCACAAAAAGGTAAGCGAAAAGCTCTTGCGCTATCACGTCAACAAGCTTATTGCAACTGAGTTGCTTCAGAGAAAGAGCAACCGCTATTTCCTCAACAACAGTCCGCACGCAGAGCCAAATATGCTTGTTGAAAGCTTTAAGCACTGGGTTAAGGCCCCCGTGAACGAGACAATGGACGACGTTGAAAAGGTTCTCTTCAAGATTTCTGAATCCTATAAAAAGTAATTGCAATACAAACCAATACAAACGGTTTTGCACAATGAAAAAAATTTTTGGGGCCCTGGCGTTTGCAACTTTTTTACTAATCATTTTCTCAGGCTGCACGCAGCCGCAGGAAAACAATGCTGGTTTGGAGCAAGAATGGGCGGTAATCAAGGTCGAGCAAAGCAACCAAATTTGGGTAAGCAGCGAGTGGAACAAACCGCAAAATTTGGGCGCTCCAGTTAACACGCTGGGCTGGGAGGACGGAGCTTACATTACTGGAGATGGCAAAAAGCTCTACTTTGCCTACTTTGGAGGAGACCTCATCAAATACCTCCAACACGGGCAGTCAACCGACTACCTCCGTGGCCCTGACAGGGGCTTTGGTAGAGATCAGATTGATGTTCTGGTTGCAGAGAAGGTGAACGACGTGTGGCAGCAACCAACCCTTGACCCAATAAGCGAGGCCATTTGGAGCGAGGGAGGAGTAATGATTTCCGGCAGTGACAAGTACTACATGACAAACAGGGAAACAGGAAAAGACCAAATTTACAAGAACGGCACAAGGCTCGAATTTCAAGATGCCATGAAGGATTATGATGACCCACACTACTGCGCCAATAAAGATGAATTGTATTTTTGGATAATGGGAAGCGGTTCTGCGATTGGAAACGAAGGCAAGATTTTTGTTTTCAAGAACAACGCAGTTTCCGAGCTTTCTTCCCCGATCAATACTGACACAAAGGATTACCACCCCTTCCTAACCAAGGACTGTCAAACAATGTATTTCACTTCCAACAGAGGCGGGAAATCCGAGATCTATGTTTCTGAAAGGTTAGGCGAGGATTCCTGGAGCGAGCCGGAAAAGGTTGTTTCCGGCACTTTGGTGGTGGGTGAGCCAACGCTTACAGATGACGGCAGGTACCTTTACTTTCTATCAGGCTACTATGACCTGGAACTTGGCTATGAAGCAGACATAATGTTTACCGAGAGAAAATAGGCGTTTCCATGTTCACAATAATCGCCTCAAAGCCAAATTCTGCTTCAATGAATATTGCTTCCCG
>JAFCCZ010000083.1 GCA_017609945.1 Candidatus Iainarchaeum sp. | reverse complement strand
TACTGCCGATGCAGTTGATGAATCCAATACTTCAAATAGCTAGCGAATTTCTGCCGCTCACCGCGGCAAACGTCCTGCTGAGTGGGACCCTAATCAAGGGAATCCCGCTAATTGAAATGACAAAACAGATAGCCATACTCCTCATTCCGGGAATAGCCTTAACCGCCTTCTCAATAAAAAAGTTCTAAATTTCTGGTATTACGAAACTGCACTTTCCCTGCACGCAGGCCGGCACCGCGTTCTCACTGCAAATTGGGTCATTGCTCATTATAAGAGGGCAGGCTATATCAATCACCTTACAAATCTCCAAAAACTCCTCATTGTACTGCTGCAAGAAATTCTTGTTTATTGAAACTCTCCCGCCGCCGGCAGTGCACGGGCAACAGTCGCGCTCAACAATAATACAATCTTCATCCACACTGCAGACCTGCATTTCCTCCAAAGTTGGACCGTTCCCGCCGTTGCCCACTCCTCCATTACCAGGACCAGCGCCATCCTCAACGCAGCCGCTTAACGCAACAGCCAGAACAAGCAACCCAATAAAAATAACCTTCTTCATTGCCAGTATTCTAGTCCAAACCCCTATTTTATTGTTTCGGGCGGGCCAAAAATTAGCCTTTTATAATATTCTGTATAATAGTATATGGGGTAAAATGAGTTTTTTGCAGCTGCTTAGGAAAGAAAAGCCCAGGAAGAAACTGGGAATTTGCGTGCCGGACCACGCAAGAA
Source organism: Candidatus Iainarchaeum sp. (assembly GCA_017609945.1). GTDB lineage: Archaea > Iainarchaeota > Iainarchaeia > Iainarchaeales > JAFCCZ01. The sequence goes on along the minus strand of JAFCCZ010000083.1, from coordinate 3,228 downwards.
AGGAAAGGACGAAAGCTGAAGAGGCAATTATTTCAACCCCAAACGGTTTTTTGGTAAGCGGGCTGTTTGCTGTTTACGACTCAATAATGGTGCAGGGCGAAATGGTTCAGGGAACTGCCAAAGCTGGAATTGAAATCGACTGCGGCGGAAAAAGACTGACAGTAACAGACGTGTTTGTTGACAACAGGCCGTCTGACAGGATTGATAAAGGGCAGAGGGGTGCGCTCTTCATTCACGCTGAATCACTTCCGCTTGTTAGGGCCGGCGACCTGCTGTAATTCTAACGCCTGCGAAGCTTTCTTCTAATAAACTCCAGCTCAATTATTATAAGAAGCAATGCGCCGGAAACCAGAACAAGGTCGTTTCCGGAAAACAGCCCCCACAAGTGAACAAAAATTACCACAATCCAAAGCGCGGTCTTAACGTTTGGAAGCACAAACGAAGGTCTTGGCTGCTCGCCCCCAACTTTAGTGGGCTCTCCAAAGTCCTCCTCATACTCCAGCGCCTCAACAGGCCCCTCTTCAAACTCGCCGGCCTCAGCCTGTTCCACTGGCCCCTCTTCAGCCCCGTCCTCAAGCTCCTCCTCAAATTCCCCCACCTGCTCTTCCTCAACCGGCTTAGGCTTAACAGGCTTTGGCCTGGTACGGTTTGGCCTGCCGGTCAAAATCTTTCGCTTCGCCGGCTTTGGAACCCTAGGAAGGACATCAAGCGGCGTTCCGCACGAATGGCAGACCTCGTCGTCTTGTTCAACGCGGGCATTGCACTTCCCGCAGTAATACCTCTTAATCAGGAAACCGCGCTTAATTTTTTTAACCATGCAAAAGTTATTAATGTTTCTAAGAATAAAAATTTATTGGTTCAAATTATTGTTTAACGCAGGGGTTTCCGAGCGGTCAAAGGAGCTGGACTCAAGATCCAGTGGCTTAGTGCCTTCGGGGGTTCGAATCCTCCCCCCTGCAAATTTCTACTCTAACCCGGCTTCTTTTTTGGGACTGGCTCTAGCTTGTTGTAGAGGGGGACTCTTTTCCCGCGCTTTTTCTTTTCCTCCCTGAAGCGGAGCAGGAGAATTACCTGCAGAAGAATTATTGGGAAGGCTGCAAGAACAACTCCGCCGATTAGGTTGGAAATATGGAAGGCTCTGAACAGGAGAAAAACGTAGGCCGCAAGAACTGCGACGGCAAAGGCCCAAAAAAGAAGCTTTTTGTTTAATCTAATTCCCTTCACTTGAAATCATTTTAGGAATGCTTTAGAATGCTTTTCTCAATCTTCTCAATTTTCTCAAGCTCGGAGTGCAGCTCGTCAATCTCTTTCTTAAGAATCTTCAGCTCGACCGGAACCGGAAGCTTCAGCAGCTTGTGCTTCAGCTCCAGAATGTCAGCCCTCAGGGTTTTGATCTCCCGCTCAGCCAACCTGTTCACGTAATAAGACCTTTCAGCCTTTGCACGGTCCCGCTCCACCGAGCGATTCTGGCTCATCAGAATAACCGGGGCCTGCAACGCAGCCAAACAACTCAGGAAAAGGTTGAGAAGGATAAATGGATACGGGTCCCATCGCAAAAACAAAATAAAGTAGGTGTTGAGAATCATCCAAAGTACGAGCAATGCAATAATGCCAATTATGAAGGCCCAGCTTCCGGCCGCAATGGTCAATCTGTCAGCAAGCCTTTGGCCAAGCGTCAGCTTGTGCCTTTCACCCTTCTTTTTATCGTTCGGCATTGAGAAAATAAACAATCTTTTTAGTATTTAAGGGTTTCAGTTGCTTGGATTAAGCCCTTTCCTGCCTTTTTCTCAAATAGTATGCTATTGCCAGGTCGTCAGCTTTCTGGAAAAGGGTGTAGAAAAGGGGAAGCAGAAGGGACTTAGTGTACTCAAGCGGCTGTTTTGGGGAAACTCCTCTGAGCTGTTGAATGCTTCTTATTTCCAACAGGTCCCTTTCAATCTCTGGCAAAAATCTGAACATTATGTAAACCGGCAAATAGACTACTTCAGGAAAGCGAAGCCTTTTCATAAGCTTTAGCAGGGCAAAAACGTCCGTTGAAAAGGTGAAAAAAGAGGAGGCCATCAGAAGGCTGAACATCCTGAGGTTGGAAACAACAATTATTTTTTGCAGGTCAAGGGAAGTGTCCTGCAAAAAGAACCACAACCCACAATCCGCAAGCACGAGAAAGGGAACAATGTAAAGAAATGCCCTAAAGTTCCTGAAGCCAGAAATTATTAGGATTACCAACAGCATCAAAGCAAGCGCAAGCTGTGGAGTAGGATCACTAAAGATGAATGCCGAAACAATTGCCGCAACGAAAAACGCAATCTTTGTTTCCTCTCTTACCCTAGAAAAAAGTGATTTGCTGCTGTACTGGAACACTCGCGCACCCCCTTTCCCGCTTCAACCAGTAAGACCCTGTCACAGTATTCAAGAAGCTTTTTATCGTGGGTCGCTATCAGCATCGGCTGATTTGAATTAGTGACGAAATTGTACACTATTGCCTTGTTCTTGTCGTCAAGCCAGGTTGTGGGTTCGTCAAGCAAAGCAATAGTGTTCGGAAGCACGGTTGCAACGCTCACAAGCTTTTGCTGGCCCTTGCTTAGAGTGGCGGGGTTGCGGGAACGCAGGTGGTTGACACAAAGCCTGCTAAGGTTGTCCAAGCAGCAAATTTCCTCCTGCACGGTTTCCCTGAAAAAAAGGTGGGACGGGTTTTGTGGAGCAAAGCTAACGGGGATTTCTCTTCTAACCTCTCCATCAAATTTCCCAATGCCGGCAATTGCCTTGAGCAAAGTTGTCTTTCCTGACCCGTTGTAGCCAATAAGGCCAATTTTCTCCCCCTCACAAAGTTCCAATTCAACACCGGGAAGGGAAAACCCGTTATTTTCAATGCTGAGAGAGGTTTTCAAAACTGCCTTGCTTTTTGGCGTGGAACTCTTTTTTGGAAAAATCGTTTTTTTGTACTCGCCCAAAAATTTTCTGCTAAAGTTTTTCACAAACTCGTCACTTTTGTCAAACCACACAATTGGAATGTCCTTCACTTTATTGATCACTTCCCGAAAACGTTTTGCTTCCCTTGGATCAAGCAGTTCAAGTGGCTCGTCCAGCAAAAGCGCTTCAGGCTTTGTGGAAAGGTTTGAAACAAGGTTAACCTTCTGCTTTTCACCCTCGCTTAGCTCAAAAACGTTTTTTGAAATAAGCCCGTCTAAAGCAAAGCCTGTTGTTTCTGCATTGTCCAACTCTTCTGCA
>JAFCCZ010000082.1 GCA_017609945.1 Candidatus Iainarchaeum sp. | reverse complement strand
CAGCAAAACCCCAATGCCCCCTAGCTCAGGAACCTTTGGCTTCTGCAGCTTGTTCATGTCAATGCCGCAAATGTCCCGCAGTTTCATCCTTTCAATGATGAACGGCACAACCTTGTAGGCAATCGCGAAAGAGCACACAAAGGAGAGCGCCAGGCTCAACGGAAACGAAACCATGCTAAAATCACTTCGTAAATTAAACTGCCTTAAACCCCTTCCGGGATTTTGTCCTTCTTTATTCTAAAAATCTTAATGCCCCTGCTGCCGTAAACTTCCTCAAAGTATTCCATTACCTCCGGCTGGTGGAACCAAAGCCTTACCACAATGCTTGAGTTTGCGGCCGGATTAACTATGTACATCGCGTAATTGTCCTGGTCAAGGTAAATAAAGAGGGGGATTCTCTGCTCGTACAACTGGCTTGCCTGTGTAGTCCAGTCCTTTCTCAGGCTAGCTGCCTGCCCTTCATTCAGCACGTTTCCGCCGCAGACAAACTTCCGCTGGCCGTCCTCCACGGTCTCGTTGCATACAAACGATACGTTTGGCCCAAGCCTGTAGGGCACAATCCTTGGGTCATCGTAATTAATCGTATTGTAGGCATACTTTGCGTAACTGACATGCTTTTTCAGCGAATCGTATCCAAAAATCACGTAATCCGAATCATAGCCCTTAACAATTCTGAGCGCTTCATTCAAATCGTTAGTTATCATAAACTTTGACACGTCCTGAAGCTCCTTCAGGTAAATGTTTCTGTTGTCAGTCAATACCGCGCGCTCTCCAACAAAGCTTATCCAGTGCCCGTAGTCCCACCAGTTAAACATTTTCGAGTCCTCAGGGGTTTCCTCACTAAGCCATTCAAGCGCTCCCTTCCAGTCCGGATTGCGCATTTCAATGGTTGGAACTTTGTCCTCAACAAAGAGTGATCCGGCCGAAGTGCCAACCAGGAACATGAAGCCAAGCGCAAGGAATATTGCCTTTTTCTCAAGCTCTGTTCTGGTTTTCAGAAGCTGGAACAGTTCAACGGTTATCACGCCCGCCGCCGCCGCTATGGGCAGCCCAAAGGTGTAGGTAAACTTTAACTTGTAATATGCCATAAAAAAGGTCGCAAAGATCCAGAAAAACACGATAATGCTCAGATGGTCATTTTTATTGCGGTAAACCCTCCACGGTATAAGCAAGAGCGCAAGGAACGGAATGACAATTAGCGCATTATACTTTTCCCCAAAGTAGGGGTGCCCGAAATTTTCCTCCCCAACGCTTGTTCCGTGCACACCAGAGGACTTCCAGAGATTTGGAGCAGTATAAATGATTGTTGCAAGCAGTATAAGGGTTCCGAAAAGCAAAAGCATTGCAACTATCTTTGTTGTTTTCCTGTTTGCATCCTGGTTCTTGCTCTTCTCGCCCAGAACCATAAAATATCCAATTCCCAAAAGTATCACAAGGCCTCCACCGAAGACCAGCAGGAAAAGCCCGGAGGGAATGCTCCCGGTAAGATAGTTCATTGCCTGCCCGATCCACCTGCCGGAATCAACAAAGTAGGTTATTATTGCAAAGGAACCCATTGAAATTGCGAAAATTCCTGTAAAGGGAACAAGGCCCTTCAGGCCCTTCTCCGAATAAATGTTAATCAGGGCAAACACAAGGTAGGTTGCAAGCACCAGTGGAATCAGCAGGAACATTTCCCAGGTGAACGCCATTATTCCAAAGAACACCCCGCTTGCAACCGCATAGCCAATTTTTTTCCGGGTAAACTCAGCTTCCTTGATTGCGCGGGCAAAGAAAACAAGCCCTATAATCATCCAAAGGAATCCAAGGGAGTCCTCCTCCAAAAAACCGCCCATTGTTCTGTAAACAAATGCGGGAATCACCGCCGCAAAGAAGGCCATGGTATACCCCGCCCTCTTGTCGTATAGTTCTTTTCCAAAGAAGAACATTGCAACGCTGATTAGTGCGCCGTAGAGCGCCGGCAAAATCTTAACTAGTCCAATCCAGGTCTCTTTGTTGTAGCCTCCACCCAAGGTAACAATGTTGTAAATTATCGCATTAAAATTCCAGAAAAAGTGTCCAGAACTTGGCACAAAGGCCCCGCCGCCCTCGCTGCCATACCATCCCATGGTATCAATTAATGGGGGGGCCCCGTTTTGAATAACGTAGGCAACCATTCTTGCGTGGTAGTATGAGTCAAAGCCAAAGAAAAGGCCGTGCTTTGCCAAATGGGCTCTTATTCCAAACGCGAAAAGGAACAGTACAAGTAGCAGAAAAAGCTGCTTTTTGTCAATTGAAAAAGTCTTTCCCAAAAACTCCAATCCCTTCACCTCTGACTAAAAAATAAAACGGCATTAAATTTTTAAACAGATTAATTTGCCCTTTGCACCAACGCCCTAACCTGCCTTAAACACCTTGAATTTGCCCAAATCTGCCTCAAGCCCCAGGCCGCAGGAAAACCCCTCCGGGGCGTTCTTCAGCACAATTGTCTTAAGCTGCATCCTTTCAACAAGCAAATTCAGGGCATTGCAGTTCCCAGCCTTCACAGCCTCAACAAGCGCGTCCCGGTCCTGCACAAAGGCCGCGTGAGCCCTTCCCACCGGAAACCAGTCGTTCACCGAAAAATTCCTGAACTTAAATGTCTGGAATGAAACAAACGGGCTGATTGAGCCGTCAACCCCCTCAACATCCGCAACGAGAAAAACGCTCTCAAGCTCCCCAAACTCCAGAAGCGGCCTGTAGTCAGGGTTGTTGAACAGATTGGCCCGCTCAATCCTTCCAGGGAAGTAAGCAAAGTTCAGCAAGAGCAGGGCAAAAACCACTGCAACCAAAACATTCTGCATTCCAACCCACGCCGGCACATTAACCTTCCCGCGCAAGCCAAGCTTTCCCACCAGATCAAAATTAACAAGATAATAGCAAATTATTCCCATAAGAAAAAATGTCGCAGTGTGTGTCTCCAAACTGCTCACAATTGGAATTGCAGCGTTAAGATTGAGCGCAAAGACCGCTGCAAGCAATGCAAGCGCAGCAAGCACGCGCTCCCTCACAATAAGGAAAAGCAAAACAAACAGCACAAGGATTACCGTGTAGAAATTGAAGGACAGTCCAATCAGCTTTGGCGGAATCCCGGACGTTGAAAGGCTGCTTCCAAGTGACAGAACAAAATTCACAAAGTACGGAAAGGTCAGCACAGGAACCAGGGCAAAGGGAACCAGGCCCTTAACAATCTGTTTCCTGTTCTGAGCCAAAACACTTAGGTAGAGAATTGCAAACAGCACAAACATGAAAAAGTGCGAGGCAAACGCGGCGGCAAGCGCAACCGAGAGCCCAACAAGATTCCACCTGTTCAACTCCAGGCTCTCCCGCCTGTCAAGCAGGTAAACAATTGCCGGAAAAAGCAAATTGAAGGTAAAAATCTTTGTGTTAAAGCCCATTAGCACCAGCATCCCCAGAGAGAAAAAGTTTCCCACCGCAAGAAGGTACGCAAGAGAGCTCTTTTTTGAAATTTTCCAGGTCACTGCAAAGGCAAAAACATAGCTCAGAAGGAATGTCGCAAAAAAGCTCCAGTAAATTGAGCTAACTCCGAAAAGCGAGAGCGCGTGAAACACAATTGTGTTCACCAGAAAGAAAAGAATTGGGTATATCTCAAACGAGACATAGCCATAGCCGTGGTTCCAGTAGGGAATCTCCGCAAAGAATCCCCTCTCTATTGCAAAAAAGCTTCTTGAAAGGTAGGCTCCAATGTCAGTAAAGTGCCAGTAGCCAGGCCCGGACATTATTATGAAAAAGTTTGCAATGAACGCCGCAAGCAGAACAAACCCAACAACCATCAGCAGAGAGAAACGCCGCTCTTTAATTTCTTCAAGCATGCTCTTTCATGAACTCCCTGATTTTTTCAACCACAAAGTCTGACTTCTCCTCGGTTATTCCGGGATAAACCCCAATAAAGAAGGAATCATTCAAAATCTTGTCGCTGTTGACAAGCTCTTCAGCAACCCTGTATT
>JAFCCZ010000081.1 GCA_017609945.1 Candidatus Iainarchaeum sp. | reverse complement strand
TGCGGGCGCCCGGTAATCGCTTCAAAGGTCGGCGGGCTGGTTGACTCGGTTATCAACAACCAAACCGGTTTCCTTGTAAGGGAGAAAGACCCAAAGGACCTTGCCGAAAAAATAAACCGCTTAATGGCCAACCCAGGTCTAATTGAAAAGCTTGGGAAGAACGCAAGAAAGCACGCAGAGAACGAGTTTGCCTGGCCAAAAATTGTTGCCAAAACTCTGGAAATCTACAAGCAGGTTTTGGAATAACTATTCCCTCATATAGTGCAGCAGGCTCCAGGCACTTCTCAGGCTTGTTTTCATCAGGTTCCAATTGGTTAAACGCTGCTTTATTGCCTTGAGAACATAGTGCGGCCTGAGGTAATACTCCTTGTAGGCCTGCCTGATCCAGTGTCCCATTTCCTTCATGCTAAGGTTGGGGTACTCAAAAATCGGCTTAATGCAGCCGCAGTCGTCAAGATAGTCCTCCCAGTCATTGAAGTGCAGAAAGCCGTTGCTTTCAAGGTAGTTGTAGAACTCTGTTCCAGGATAGGGCTGTGCAACGCTGAACTGAACAAAGTCAAGGTCAAGCTCTTTTGCAAAGGCAATGGTTTTCTTAATCGTTTCGACTGTTTCGCCCGGCATTCCGAAAACAAATGTTCCGTGAATCTGAATTCCTGCTTCCTTAAAGTGCTTTGTGGCCTTCCTGGCCTGCGCAGTAGTGGCTCTTGCTCCCTTCTTCATTGACTTGAGGAGCTCGTCACAGCCTGACTCATAGCCAACCTTCACCAGAAAGCATCCTGCCCTCTTCATTGCGTCTGCGATTTCCTGGTCAACAGAGTCAACCCTGCTGTAGGCTGCCCAAGGCATGTTTATTTTCTCACTCACAATCAAATCGCACAGCTCAAGAACATACTTTTTGTTAACATTGAGAGTGTCGTCGTTGAACAGAACGCTCTTTAGGTTAAAATTTTCCTTAATGAACTTCATTTCCTCTACAACCTTCTCAGGGCTTCTGAACCTATAGCTCCTGCCTGACATCAGTTGCGGGCCGGCGCAGTAAATGCACTGGTGGGGGCAGCCTCTTCCAGCCAGAATAAATGTAAACGGGTTCTTGTAAAGCGCAGAGTAATATTTTTCGTTTGGAAGGAATTCCCTTGCCGGAAAGGGCAATTCATCAAGGTTTTTTATTAGCTCGCGGCCCTTATTATGTATAAGTCTGCCTGCTTTTTTGAAGGAGATGCCGTCAACTTCCTCCAGCTTCTTTGCCTTGGCCAAGTCCCTTATTGTGAAATCGTATTCACCCATTGCCACAATGTCAAAGCCCCGCTTGATTGTATCATCCGGAACTGCCGTTGCGTGGTTTCCAACCGCAACGGTCTTTGCGCCTGTTCTCTTTGCAATCTCTTTGGCCAGCCTGCCGTCGCTCTTAACAGAGGCAGTGGAGGTCAGCATGACAACAAATTGCGGTTTGAGCTTTGCAACCCTTTCAATTGTCTGCTCTTCATTTATCTCAAGTGCCGGGGCGTCAATAAGGTCAACTTTGTGGCCTGCGTCCCTGCAGATTGCGGTTGCATAGCCCAGCATTATTGGCGGGTGCAGGGCCTTTTGCGGCGAAACTGCCTGAAACCTTACCTCCCTGTTAAAAGTTCCCCTAAAGGGAGGGTTCAAAAAAGCGATATTCATAAATTCACCAAAAATCGTACAGCTCTTGTTATACCAATAAAAGAGAGATTTATTTATTAATTAAATTGGTACAAAGCTAATAAAACTGCCTTTAAAACAGTTTTTAGATTACTGAATTATATTGGATTCTGATTAGGATTTTGCGGTTGATTTTATGGCAAAAAGGGTTTTTGTTTTAGGGCTTGACGCGTTTACCCCACAGCTTTGCTTTGAACAATTCAAAGACCAGCTCCCCAACCTTTCGGCCTTGATGGAAGAAAGCGTATGGGGCAGGTCCAACGGAGTAATACCCCCGTTAAGCTGCACTTCATGGGTGGCCTTTGCAAAGGGCCGAAACCCCGGGGCCTCGGCCTTCCACGGATTCACCACGCGAAAAAACTTTTCTTACACCGATTTCTTTGTGGCAAACAGCACGGTAATTGAAAGGGAAAGAATCTGGGACATCTTAAAGGGAGCGGGCAAAAAGAGCATTGTGATAAACGTTCCGGTTACATACCCACCCTACGATGTGAACGGAATAATGGTCAGCTCCTTCCTGACCCCTGGCGAGGACCGCGACTACTGTTACCCCAAAGCCATCAAGGAGGAGATAAACAAGATTGCCGGCGGCTACATGATTGACGTTGAGAACTTCAAGAAAAAGCCAAAGGACATTGTTTTCAACGAGCTAATTGAGATGGAGGAAAAGCGCTTCAAGGTAACAAAGGAGTTCATCAAGAACAAGGACTGGGACTTTTTCATAATGGTTACAACCGGGACCGATCGAATTCACCACGCCTTCTGGGCCGACATGGACAAAACCCACCCGGACCACAACCCGGACACAAAACTCAAGAACGCGATAAAGGATTACTACAAATTCATTGACGGCAAGATTGGCGAGGTAAGGGAACTGCTTGGCGAGGACGATGTTTTCCTGATTATGTCTGACCACGGGGCAAGGGAGATGCACGGTTTCTTCAACGTAAACCAGTGGTTGATCCAGGAGGGCTACATGAAAATGCTCGAAACACCGAAAGAACCAACCCTTTTCAGGGAGGCAAAGGTTGACTGGGAGAACACAAGGGTTTTCTGCACCGGCAACTACATTGCGAGAATTTTCATTAATTTAAGGGGCCGCGAGCCGCAGGGAATTGTTGAGGAAAGCGAGTACAACGCGCTGGTGGAGGAGGTCAAAGAAAAGATTTTGAAGATAAAGGATGAGAATGGGAAGGAGATGCAGACCCTTGTCTTCAAGAAGGAGGAAATTTATTCAGGAAAGCACGTTGACCTGCAGCCAGACCTTGTTGTGATGTTTGACGACTTGAAGTGGGGGGCAAACCAGATGATTGGCCACAAGGCCCTTTTCTCGCACACCGCCGACAAGGGAAGAAACTCCGCGAACCACTACAGGAAAGGAATATTCGTGCTCAACAACGCCGGGCTAAAGCCGGGAAAAATGGACGACATCAACCTGATTGACTTAATGCCCACAATCCTGAAGATAATGGGCGTGGAAATCCCAAAAGAAGTTGAAGGCAAGCCGATTGTGTGATTAGGAAAGTCATCTGATTCAAAAGAGGTGCCTCAGTCCGCTCAACTTGCTTGTTAGATAAAGGTTTTCTCCCGGCCTATTTTTCGCTGTACCATCTTTCATACTGTTTGTGGTTTCCAACAAAGTGAATTTCTTTTTGCTGTTTTTCCTCATTTTGATAAAAAGCGATTCGGTATTGGCCAGCCTCTTCGACAACTGCCCTTGAAGCTTTAAGGCCACGAGCCTGCAGTAGCTGTTTCATCTGCTCAAATTTTTTCAAAATTCTTTGTTGAGTCGAATTATCAAGCTTTTCGAAATGCTTATCCCAGCCTTTTTTAAAAACGAGTTTCCAGGACACCAGTTCCAAGCAAAATCACCTGTACTTGGCAAGTGCCTCTTTCTCGCTTAAATATTTTTCTCCTTTTTTGGCCATTTCCTTTTTTTCTTCCAGGATTTTCCTTGAAACAAGCTCTAACTCAATATCCTTAATTAGCTTATATTCTCTGTTCAAAGCAAAAACCCCCATTCTAAGGGCGTCGGTTTTTGACCTAGCCAGACCAAGTTCAACAGCTTTATTAAGAATGAGTTCAGTAGTGCCTTCAAACTCTAAAGTAGTCCTCATAATGCATCACCTATGCATTAACTATGCATCAAAACACATAAAAAGGCTTGTTTTTCGCCTCAGTCCACCCACTTTTCTTCAACAAGCTTCTTGAAAAGCTTTTCAACCGACTCTTCCGCGCTCTCTTTGTCTGTCTCAAGAACTAGGTCTGGGTTTTCGGGCGCTTCATATTTTATGCTGACTCCAAGGAAGTTGCCA
>JAFCCZ010000012.1 GCA_017609945.1 Candidatus Iainarchaeum sp. | reverse complement strand
GTGTTAGGGGCAACACAGTAAGCCCGGAAACAATGCAGCTTAACATCGTTATCACAAAAGCCGGGGACAAAAAGTTTGAAGATTTTCTAAAGACAGTTGAGGCAAAGCCAAAAGAGGAAGTTACAGAGTCAGCAAAGGACAGGCTTGTGAAGAAGTCCCTGGAAAACGTTGGAAACGTTGAGCTTGCCGGAGACGCAAAACAGGCAAAGGGAAAAGTAAGGAAGTAAGTGAAAGAGGATGGCGGAAAAAAAGGAAAAGTCCAGGCCAAAAGAAAAGGCAGTTCAGGCCGAGCTAAACATAGGCATGATTGGTCATGTGGACCATGGCAAAACAAGCCTAACACAGGCCTTAACCGGGAAGTGGACAGACACCCACAGCGAGGAGCTGAAAAGGGGAATTTCCATCAGGCTGGGCTATGCCGATGTCACCTTCTACAAGTGCAAGTGCAACGGCGCATACATAAACAAGGAAACCTGCCCAGAATGCGGCAAAAAAGCAGAAAAGCTTAGGACGGTGAGCTTTGTGGACGCGCCAGGCCACGAAACACTGATGACAACAATGCTGAGCGGGGCCGCACTAATGCACGGAGCCGTCTTGGTGATTGCCGCAAACGAGTCCTGCCCACAGCCCCAGACAATGGAACACCTTATGGCACTGAAAACCGCCGGGGTGAAAAACATAATTGTGGCCCAAAACAAAATAGACCTTGTTGAAAGGAAAAAGGCAATAGAAAACATGAAAGCAATACGGGAATTCCTTGAAAAGAACGGGTACAAGGACGTGCCAATAGTTCCTGTTGCAGCGCACTTTGGAACAAATCTTGACCTGCTGATTGAGGCAATAGAAAAGCACATTCCAACCCCAAAGTTTGATTTGGGCAGGCCACTGCTGATGTACTGTGCGAGAAGCTTTGACATCAACAAGCCGGGTGAAAAGCCCAAAAACCTTAAAGGAGGGGTTGTTGGCGGCTCAATACTCAGGGGCAAGGTTAAGCTCAAGGACAAAGTAGTAATTACCCCTGGCATTGACGGAAACCCGGTGGAAACAGGGGTTGTAAGCCTAAATTGCGCGTCAGGGCCAATTAAGGAAGCGCACGCAGGCGGCCTGATAGCGATTGGAACAAAAATTGACCCAAGCATTACAAACAATGACAAGATGAGAGGCCAGGTTATTGGGATCCCGGGAAAGGTTCCAGATAGCACAAAAAACATTAAGATGGAAGTGCAACCGATTGAAAGGCTTGTTGAGAAGACAAGCGCGGAGATGAAAACAAACGAAACCATTGTGCTGACCATTGGCACAATGCCTGCAATTGGAACTGTTGGGTCATATGCTAACGGGAAGATAGAGGTTTTTCTGAACAACCCGGTAGTGATTGAGAAAGGGCAAAAGATTGCACTGAGCAGAAAGGAATCAACGCGATGGAGGTTGGTTGCGTTTGGCGTTGTCCAATAGCAGGGTTGTGCTTGATACCAACATGCTTTTGGCGATTACGCAATTCAAAGTTGATGTGTTTAGCCTGATAAGGGAAAAACTGGGAAGAAAAACAGGGTTTTTTGTAACAAAAGGTATTTTAGAGGAACTGAACAAAATAAGTGAAAAGGGTGAAAAGCAACGGAGAGAAATTGAACTTGTAAAGGAGCTGATGGAAAAGAACAATGTAAAACTTGCAGCAGCCGATGCGGAAAATACTGACGACGGACTGCTTGGGCTTTCAGAAAAAGGTTTCTATGTAGCCTCAAACGATAAGGCCCTTAGAAAAAGAATAAAAAGCCTTGGAAGAAAAAATATTTACTTAAGGAGAAAAAAACTTGTTGAAATAGAGTGAGGAATGCGACATGTACACACTGGTAAAGGTAAAGGAAAAGGTCCGGGTCCCGCCAAAAGAGTTTGGTGGAAAGCTGGACGAAACCATTAGGAAAATAGTTCAAGAGGAATATGAGGGAATAGTGGACGAAGACCTTGGATTGGTCATAGCAGTAATAGGAGTCGGCGAGGTAGGCGAGGGAAAGGTTGTGCTTGGAGACGGCGCAGCGTACTACCGCGCAACCCTTGAATTGCTGATGTACAAGCCCCTGATGCACGAAATTGTAGAGGGAGCAATAACAGAGGTAACAGAGTTTGGTGCGTTTGTGAGAATCAGTCCGATTGAGGGGCTGGTGCACGTAAGCCAGATAATGGACGACTACATAAACTATGATGCAAAACTCCCAGGCTTTATTGGAAAGAAAACAAACAAAAGGCTTACAATAGATGACGAGGTGCTGGCAAGAATTGTCACAATCTCGTTGAAGGGAAACATCCAAAACAGCAAGATTGGGCTGACGATGAGGCAACCGTTCCTTGGAAAGGAAAGCTGGGTCAAGAAAGACAGTAAACAGCGAAAGGGAACCGCAAAGAAAGACAGCGAGAAAAAGGAAGCGAAGGAAAAGAAAGAGAAAAAGGAAGCCAAAAAATAAGGAGAATTACCAATGTCAAAAGAAAAGGCATGCAGGGCATGCAGAAAGGTTGTGATTGACGCCAAAGAGTGCCCAAACTGTGGCGCGGTAGCATTCACAACATTCTGGAGAGGCTATGTTGTAATAGTTGACCCGGAACAGAGCGAAATAGCCCAAAGGATGGGAATCGATTCGCCTGGAAAATATGCCTTGCAGCTAAGCAGATAACGGGGTTTGAAAAAAGGTGGTGTAGATGAAGATAACAATTACTGACAAGAGCAAAAATGCTTTGCTGAACAGGACAGAAATCAGCTTCACGGTAGAGGGCACACAAGTCCCCCCTTCAAGAAAGGAAGTGCGCGAGAAGCTTGCTGCCCTGGAAAATGCAAAGCCAGAGCAAACAATTGTTTCAAAGATTTCTCACAGTTTTGGCTCCCAGGAAATTAAGGGCAAGGCAAGAGTGTACGATTCTGTTGAGGCCCTTGAAAAAACAGAGCTTGAGTACATGATCGGAAGAAACAAGGGAGTAAAAAAAGGCAAAGAAGCAAAGGAAGAGACGCCGGCCGACGCTCCAAAACCCGAGGCCGCTCCAGAGGCAAAGGAAGACAAAGCAGAGGCCAAAGAGGAAAAGAAAGAAGAGGCAAAGGCCGAAGAGAAAAAGGGTGAAGAAAAGCCAAAAGAGGGAACCCACCCTAAGGAAAAGAAAGAAGAGCCAAAGGATAAGGAAAAAAAGGAGGGTGAACAGTAATGCCAAAGAAACAGAAGGAAAGGAAGGGAAAGAAGGAAAGGAAAAAGCACCCGAAAATGAAGAAGGGCTCTTACTACAGAATTGAGGGCGACAAGGCTTCGAGGGAAAAAAGGGCCTGCCCGAAGTGTGGAGCAGGCGTGTTCCTGGCGGAGCACTCTGACAGATTTTATTGCGGAAAATGCGCGTATACCGAGTGGAAAAGCAAATGATTGGTTTTGCCATTGACGTCCTAATAGACCTGTTTCTCGTAATTTTTCCCATCTCAATGGTTTCAAAGCGCCTTAACATAAGGCCAAAAAAGCTTTCAGACCTAAAGCCGGCCCTGAAAGAGCTTGGCTTCAAAAAAATTTCCGCCAAAAAGTTTCTGACGCAGACGCTTCCGCTCTTCGTGGCACTTGTTCTGATAAGCCTTGTCCTGTCAATTGTTCTTACGCTGTTGCAGCTGAATGACCTGGAGCTGGTTGCAGTGGCAATAGACGGACTTAGAAAAGTTTCCCCGGTCTTTCTTGCATACATTCTGATAGCAAGAGTTTCAACAGAGGAAATATTCTTCCGCGGCTTTCTGGTGAACCGAGTTGGAGTAGTTCCCTCAAGCGCGCTGTTTGCCGCGCTGCACGTTTTCTACGGGTCGCTTGCAGAAGTGGTCGGGGCCTTTGTGCTGGGCTTGGTCCTGGCATACAGCTTCAAGAGAAACCAAAACATCTTTCCCCTAATTGGAGCGCACATGCTATACAACCTCTTTGCACTATGGATTATATTCGGGATGTTCTGAATGGCGGAAATTGTAAAAATTGAACAGGCAATTGAACCGGCCCTGAGAATTCTGGAACAGGGTGGAATTGTGGTGTATCCAACCGAAACAAGCTATGGCATTGGGGCAAACGCCCTTAACGCTGAAGCAGTTGAAAAGGTGCGCCTTGCAAAGGAACAGCCAAGCGACAAACCAATCAGCGTGATTGTTGCGGGTGAAAAGCAGGCAGAACAGGTTGCGGAATTGGACCAAAAAGCAAGAAAACTTATACATAATTTTATGCCCGGCCCTCTCACCCTAATCTGCAAACAGCGCGAGATTGTTCCAAAAAACCTTGCCTCCAACGGAATTGCCTTCAGAATCTCAAGCAACCCATTTGCGCTCGAGCTTGCCGAGAAATTTGGCAAGCCAATTACCGCAACAAGCGCAAACCTTCACGGGCATCCTGCAATCTATTCCGCAAAAGAGGCGATTGGGGTTTTTAGCCAGCGCGTTGACCTGATTGTTGACGCAGGCGACCTTCCCAGAAAAGAGGCCAGCACAATTTATGACATCGTAAATGAGAAAATTTTAAGGAAAGGGCAAATTAAGAGGGAAGAAATTTTGGAGGCCTTGAAATGATTTGCCTTGGAATTGAGTCAACGGCCCACACTTTTGGAATTGGAATTGTTTCCAACAGCGAGGGGGGCTGCGAGATTCTTGCAAACGAGAAAAAATCCTTTACCACAAAGGCGGGCGGCATAAAGCCAAGGGAGGCAGCCGACCACCACCTGGCAAACGCCAAATTGGTTTTGGAGAGTGCGCTGGAAAAAGCCGGCCTTGCCATGAAGGACATTGATCTAGTTTCCTTTTCACAGGGCCCTGGCTTGGGGGTCTGTCTGCAGGTTGGCGCAACGGCGGCAAGAGCGCTCTCCCTAAAGCACAACAAGCCATTGCTTGGCGTAAACCACTGTGTTGCACACATTGAAATTGGAAAGGCCTTAACCGGTGCAAAGGACCCGATTGTGTGTTACGCAAGCGGGGCAAACACGCAGATTATTGGTTATGCGGATGGAAGGTATCGCGTTTACGGTGAAACCCTGGACATTGGAATTGGAAATTTGCTGGACAGTTTTGGCCGGGCTCTTGGCATAGGTTTTCCAGCCGGCCCAAAGATTGATGAGATGTATTTTAAGGCAAAAAATTATGTGAAACTTCCTTACTCAGTTAAGGGAATGGACTTGGTTTTCTCAGGACTGCAAACTGCGGCAGAGCAAAAGATTAAGGGTGTTGAAAAGGAAGATTTAGCCTACTCTTTAATGCACAATGCTTTTGCAATGCTAACAGAGGTTACTGAGAGGGCAATGGCCCACACTGAAAAGAAAGAGCTTGTAATTACTGGCGGGGTTGCTGCAAGCAAGGCCCTTCGTGAGATGATGGGAACAATGTGCAAAGAACGGGAAGCCGAGATGTTTGTGCCACCAGTACCAGCTTGTGTTGATAGTGGTTTGTTGCCAGCATGGCTGGGAATTGTTGAATATAAAAGTGGCATACAAATGAAATTAGAAGACAGTGTTGTAAAACCAAAGGAACGAACAGACCAAGTTAATATCACTTGGATTTGAAAAACCTCACCACCTCCGCTAAGAATTTTTTCTTAGGACTCGGTTTTATCGGCTTAAAGCTTTAGCTTCACTGCGTTCAGCGTAAAGCATTTAATGCCTCAAAAACCGCAGGACGCCCACGAAAAAATTCATTCTAAATGGAGGTGGTTCGGCTTGAGTTTTTCAAATAAAGTTTCAGACGAAAGAGGGAATCCCTTTAGCTACGGTTTCTCCCTTGCTGAGATTGCAAAAAATCTAAAGGATGAGTGGGTTCTATGAACAGTGGAAACCCACTCTCTCAAAACATATTTAAAACGCAAAATAGATATTTATTCATGCTTCTTAAAAGTTCAGAGTTAATGTCTTCTAAAACTCCTAATGGCACTAGGATAAAAGTAAAAAATGGCAAAAAGTCTTTTTTGCTAAAAAATAAAAAGTATTACGATGAGTTAGCATTACTTGTAGAGGCTCTAAAAGTAGAAGGATGGTGGAACCACGTTGGAAGAATTTCTATATCAAGCAAAAGTCCTGAGTTGATAAACTTATTTGAATATCTACTTAATTTTCATAACATTGAAACTTACAAACACGTAGACATCAAAGTAAAGATTCCTAAAGCTTGGACTGAAAGAGAAAGAATAAAGGTATTGAAAGGAAACCAAGAGTTAAAATTTCATTACGGCAGAAATGGTTTTACAAAAGAATTAGACAGAATAGTTTTTTGGGATCGCTTTGAATCAGCAGGATATAAGATAGTCTATGACGAAGAAGTGCTAGCGTTTAAAACAGCAGTCTCAAAAGAAAAACTCGCAACAGATTTAACACAAGCAAGAATTTATGGAAATGTTAGAGCAAACAATAAAAGCTTCACTACTTTTCTCTACTCTGTTCTCAATGAAAAAACAGCTTCTTCCGAGATACAAGTAAATCAACTACTTAAGAATGCGGCTCCTTCGCTAGTTGCAAAAGTATTTGGAATATTGGTTGATTGTGAAGGGAGCATACGTTTTAGTGGATTTACAAGAAATATCCATATAAGGATGATAAATAGAAAGTATCTTGAAGACTGGCACGAGCTATTAAAAGCAATTGGTGTTTCATCAAGAGTTTCACCAATCGCAAAGGTTATGACCGAACTTGTCATAACTTGTAATCAAAATTTCAAAAAACTATGTGAACTTGGCTTTGCACTTTGTCACAAAAAGAAAAAGGAAAGATTTGAGAAGATAATGAAGAGTTATCAAAGACACCAATTTCAGAGAAACAGCGCCTTAGATACTTACTTAAACTATGTAAGGAAAAACCCCAATACCAGTGCATTAGAACTCTCAAAAAAATTAAACAAGGACAAGCGAGTAGTATCACATTATCTCAAAAGATTGACTGAAAAAGGCCAAATAAAGATACAAAGTATTGGGCAAAAGTACCTATATACTGCAGTTTAATCGCTGTTTTACCCAAACAGAGAACAGACGACGTTGAAGTAAACTGGCTATAGATCAGGGAATTTGGACCCTGAAAACCAGAAAACACGGGAAAAAAGCCAGATTTGGCACTATTTTTAGGGTATTGTGCGTATTTTTTCATAAATTTGTGGCACCGCTTAACCTATTTTATTGAGGTTCAAGCGGGGTTGACGGCACCTGCTTTGTCCTGAACCTGCCCCTAAAAAGGAAATAGAACGGAATTGAGATTAGGAAAACCGCTGAACTGAAGACAGCTATTTCAGGGGAGAAAGAGAAAAGCATGTAAACACAGGTAATTACTCCGATAAACGGGAGCACTGGAAACTTTCCAATGGTGAGCGGAACCCTGAAAGGCCTTTCAGTTGCCGGGTCAGAAAAGCGCAGGAAGATAACCGCCAGGTTTACCACAAGAAAGATTGCGAACACCCCAAAATCAGTTATAAATGCAACCGCCGTAATGTTCTCGCTCAGGGCGAAAATAATTGCAAGAACCATTGCAACCAAAATTGCGTAATACGGGGTCCTGGTTTTTGGGTGGATTTTGTGCAAAAAGTTTGGCAGGCAGTGCTCTTGACTCACCCCGTAAAAACGCCTGCTAACCGCAATCAAAAGGATGAGCACAGTGTTTGCGGTTGAAATTAACGCAATCAGCGCCATTGCCAAACCAATGTTTGAGCCAAACACGTGTTCTGCCACCAATGCCAGTGGAGCTTCGCTTGCGGCAAGCGTTTCCCAGGGAACAACGCTCACTACAGAGATTGCAACAAGCACATAAATTATTGTGGAAATTATAAGGGAAAGAATAACTGCCCTTGGAATTGTTTTGGTTGCCTGCTTTGTCTCCTCGGTAATGCTTGCCAGCCCTTCAAACCCAATGAATGCAAAAAAGATTAATGCAGTTGCAGCGGTTATCGGCGAAATTAACGAAAAGATTGACTCGGCAGGGGCCGGAGTTAGAAAATAGTCAACGCTTCCGAGGAACGGGAGGGCGATTAAAATAATTATTACCAGGCCCCCGACCTCAACCAAAGTTGCAATGATGTTTACCCTGACGGACTGCTTAATCCCCCTGAAATTAATGAAGGAGGCCACAACTATTAAGCCAAGCGCGCCAACCAGAACAGGGACAGGGACAAAGCCCTGCAGCAGAAAGCTCAAATATCCTCCAAAGCCCAGCGCAACGGTCGCAACGGAAATGAATCCAATCACAATTGAAATCCAGGCAATGAAGAAAGCAAACCACTCCCTCTTGAAAGCCTTCTTCACGTAAAGAAATTCAGCTGACTCCTTTGGAAACATGCTGCTCAATTCCGCATAACTCAAAGCGGTAAAGGAAGCAATCAACCCGGAGAAAACAAATGCAAGCCACAGTGCGTTGCCGGCAATTCCCGCTGCCTTGCCAACCAAGGCGTAAATCCCGGCGCCCAAAATTACGCCGATCCCGTAGAGTGTTGCCTCAAAAAGGGAAACACTTCTCTCAAGGCCCTGCCCTTTCCCCTTGCTTTCGTTTGGCATAATCAGTCCTTTCTGTACCAAGCGGTAAAAGAGTAAAGGTAGTAAAAAATACCCAAAACTATTACTGCAATCATACCGTTAAGGATTGTTGTCAGAGGTGCCCCAATACCCTGCTTGCTCCAGGGAATTAGCTCAAGCTGGGGGTCTGCCCAGGCAACAATTGCCATAACAAAAAGCACCACAAAAGCAAACTGGATTAGCAACAAAGCGGCAACTTTGGCATCTGCCCTTGCCATTGAAACCTTCTCAATTGCCTTCTCCTTAATTGTTACCTTTGCCAGCTCCTGGGCCTCGTAAAGTTTTGGAACCCTTTTCTTCACCAGGAAGTGGAACGCAACAAGCAGGGCGGCAGAAATCACAAAGAAAAAAACAAGCAGAGGCTGCAGGGTTGGATTTACTGAAAAAGTTCTCTCGGCAAGGCTGAACTCAAAGCCAATCAGCTTGTAGAAAAGGTAAACGGCAAGAACAACGGTCGTAAGCTGGATTACGAGTATGGCTATCGGAAACTTGTTGACCTTGACTTTCTCCCTGTCAATTTTCAGCATTCTAAAATATCAATTGTTTTCCTATATAAAAATGTTGTTAATGAACAAAATCGGCTGTGAGGGCTGTAAAGCGGTCCAAACAACGAGGAAAACCCACGCGGCTTTTAGGAAAGTGCTCTTGTCAAAAAGCAGTAGCAGGCCTGTGAGGAAGAGGGTTGGGAGGAAAATTATGGGGGTCAGCGCAAGCCAGGTAATCCTCATGGGCGTGCTCCCCCTTCTCAAATGGTTTAGGCAGGAGTCCTTTGCTGCGTTGAACGCGTTCATTGCATCTGTATCGCTTGGAAAGGAGTGGAAGGCAAGGGAGATTGCAAGCCAGTACAAAACTATTGCAAGCGGGTTCAGCAGCAGAACAAAATCGTTCGCAAGCGAAAGCAGCCAGACCGCAAGAAGGTTATTCATGGCAAAGGGGGCAATGCTTATGGCAAAGGCCTGCCAGGTGTTGGGCTTCGCGTGCTGGATAAAGGCCTCCTGGGAATCAAAAAGCCGCGTGCTGAAAACCTTTACCCCGAAAATAACGCAAGCAAGGTAGTGAGCAAGCTCGTGGAAAATCACTCCGGGGAATAGAAGCCTGAAAAGCATGAAAGTATTAAAGTGCGAACAATTAAAAATATGGAATTACTGAATTACTATTATGGCAATAAAACCTCATGGGAAACTACCGAAAAAACCAAAGCCGCAGAAGCCTGGGCTGCCAATGGCCGGACCCAGAATAACGCCACAAGCGGCAAGAATTGAAATTAACAGGGCAAAGGCAGAATTGAGAGAAATTAGGGGCAGAACCCAGGGAGGGATTTCAGCAACAGGCATGGAAATTATACGCATAGGGGATTTAAGTGCGCGAATAAGAGGGTTGCGCAAAATCATTGACGAGACCCAGTAGTTAATCAGTTATTCTTCAATCCTTATCCCGAATTCTTCGTCAATCTCTCTTGCGGCCTTCTTCATTTTCGCGAAAATTCTGTCAATGTCCTCTTCAATTTCCTCAATTGTGCGGAACATGCTCCTGCTCCTCGGCTCATAGGTTCTGCCGTGCTTTACAATCAGGCCGCTTCTCATAAGGTTGTTCAAGTGGTTGATTACGCTGCCGCGCGACATTTTAACGCGCTTGGCAAGTTGGGTGGAGGAAACAGGCTTTTCGTTCTCGGAAGCGAAAACAATTTCCCTGAAAACGCTTGAAGCTGTCTTTCCCCTGTCAATTGGCTCAAAGAATCCAAAAGAGCGGCAAATCCAGTCAAGCTCCTTATCCAAATCATTGGAGAAAGGCTTTTCAACGCGCCTTACAACGATTTTAAAGGACTCTCTGCGCAATGGTTTCCGGTCCATAGAAAGATTATTTTGGGAAAGATATAAAAAGGTTTAGTTTAAAGAAATATGTAAAAGATTAAAATATTTGGACAGGGGTTTTGGGGTTGGCCAAAAAGAAAATCAGTAAAAAGGAAAAGCTTGGCCAGTGCCAGGAAACCCTGAAAAGAGTGCAGGCAGAGTTTGAGAACTACATTAAAAGGTCTGAAAAGCAGTCTCAGGAGGCAGGAGAACAGGGTTTTGCACAGGCCGTTTTAAGGATTCTGCCCATTCTTGACTCAATTGACGCGGCAATTGAGAACGCGAAAAAGGCCGAAAAGTTTGATAAGGGAGAAGCAATAAAAGGATTGGAAAATTTAAGGAAGCAGGCGATTTCGGGAATGGCGGAAAAAGGGCTTAAGGCAATTGAGTGCGTTGGAAGGGAATTTGACGCCAAGCTGGAGGACGCAATGCTTGTAGAGCAGGATAACTCAAAGAAGGACAATTTGGTCCTTGAGGAACTGCAGAAAGGGTACATGCTTAACGGAACGGTTTTGAGGCACGCAAAAGTGAAAATTAACAAATTGGAGGAATGAAGATGGAAATTTTTATGCCAGTTGAAATTCCGGAAGAACTCTTTCCGGAGGGAATAGGCCCTGAAAATATTGGGAGCAGGAGGTATTGAAAATGGCAAAGGTAATTGGAATAGATTTGGGAACTTCAAATTCGGCAGCATCCTTTTTGGAGGCAGGAAAGCCGAAAATTATCCCATCGGCAGAAGGCAACACAATCTACGGAAAAGCATTCCCAAGCGTTGTGGCGTTTACAAAGAACGGGCAGAAGCTTGTTGGAGAGCCAGCGCGAAGGCAGGCAGTAAGCAACCCTGAAAACACTTTTACGGCTTTTAAAAGAAAGATGGGAACAGGCCACAAATACAAGGCTAACGGGAAAGAGTACACTCCGCAACAGCTTAGCGCATTTGTTCTGCAGAAAATTAAGAAGGATGCGGAAGAGTTCCTTGGCGACAAAGTTGAGAAGGCAGTAATAACCGTTCCGGCATACTTTGACGATAATCAGAGACAGGCCACCAAAGACGCGGGAAAGATTGCAGGACTTGAGGTTATAAGAATAATCAACGAGCCAACCGCGGCATCCCTTGCATACGGAATTGACAAGACAGAGAAGGAACAAAAAATTCTCGTTTTTGACCTCGGGGGCGGAACCCTTGACGTTACAGTAATGGAATTTGGCGAAGGTGTGTTTGAAGTAAAGTCAACAAGTGGAAACACAGAACTCGGCGGAACCGACATGGACGAAGTGCTTGTTGAGCACATTGTTGCCGAATTCAAGAAAGAGCAGGGTGTGGATTTGAAAAAGGACGATATGGCAATGCAGCGCGTGAAAGAGGCCGCTGAAAAGGCAAAAATAGAGCTCAGCACTGTTGTTGAGACAGACATAAACCTGCCATATGTAACGGCAGACAGCTCTGGCCCAAAGCACTTGACACTGAAGATTTCAAGGGCAAAGCTTGAGCAGCTCGTTGAGCCAATAATCAAAAAGTGCGAAAAACCGATTCAGCAGGCTTTGGCTGACTCAAAAATGCAGCCGGCGGACATCGGCAAGATTGTGCTTGTTGGGGGCCCCACAAGAATGCCTGCGGTGCAGAAATTTGTTGAGCACGTTGTTGGAACAAAGGTTGAGAGAGGGATTGACCCAATGGAGTGCGTTTCACAGGGGGCCGCAATCCAAGCAGGTGTTTTGGAGGGGGAAATCAAAGATGTTCTCCTGCTTGACGTTACGCCCCTGACTCTGGGAATTGAAACCCTTGGAGGGGTAAGAACACCGCTCATTGAAAGGAATACAACTATTCCGACAAGGAAGAGCCAGATTTTTTCAACCGCTGCAGACAACCAGCCTGCAGTTGATATACACGTGCTGCAGGGGGAGAGAGATTTTGCGAAGGACAACAAAAGCCTGGGGAGGTTCCAGCTCGTTGGAATTCCTCCGACTCCGCGAGGCATCCCGCAGATTGAAGTAACCTTTGACATTGACGCAAACGGAATAGTTAATGTTTCGGCAAAGGATTTAGGAACGGGAAAAGAGCAAAGCGTCAAGATTGTTGCATCGCAAAAGCTTAACGATGCGGAAATTGAAAAAATGAAGAAAGAGGCGGAACAGCACGCTGAAGAGGACAAGAAAATGAAGGAAGAGATTGACACAATTAACGAGGCTGACGCAACAATCTACTCAACCGAGAAAATGCTGACCGAGCTAAAGGATAAAGCGGACAAAGTAAAGCTCAAATCGGTTGAGGGAAAGCTCAATGAGCTCAAGGGACTCATGAAGGCAGAGAAAAAGGATTCAGCGGCAATCAAGTTAAAGCTTGATGAGATGAACAAGGAACTGCAGGCCATTGGAACAGAAATATACCAAAAGGCCGCGCAGGAAGCCCAGCAAAAGCAGCAGGCAGCGGATGGGGCACAGCAAGCAGAACAGGGTAAGGGAGCTGAGCCAAAGCCAGGCCATGGAAAAGATGACAAGGTTGTTGACGCCGAGTTTGAGGAAAAGGGCGAAGATAAAAAGTGATTGCCCCTAATTGATTTCAATGGGCAAAAAAGATTACTACGACGTCCTTGGGCTGAAGAAAGGGGCCTCTGTTGAAGAGGTAAAGCGCGCCTACAAGCGCCTTGCGAAAAAATATCACCCTGATATTAGCAAGGAGCAGGATACGGAAGCCAAATTCAAGGAAGTTCTTGAGGCATACCAAACCCTCTCAGACCCACAGAAGAAAGCCAACTATGATAGGTTTGGGCATGCCGCACAGGGATTCCGGGGCTTTCAGGGGTTCCGGGGATTTAACGCAAGGGACTTTGAGTTTGACTTGGGCGATTTGTTCAACGGATTTGGAGGAATGTTTGGCGGAAACTTTGGAAACGCGTTTAGGGAAGCCTTTGGGCAGAAAAGCAGGCGCGGTTCAAGCATAAGGCACGACATTAACATTAGCTTTGAAGAGGCGGCATTTGGAATAGAGAGGGAAATAACTGTTGAGAAAGATGACAGCTGCCCAAAATGCGATGGTTTGGGGGGCAGGGGGAAGAAAACCTGCCAGATTTGCCAGGGCAGGGGCGTGATAAGGCAGGAGAGAAGAACCCCCTTCGGGGTTTTTGCAACACAAAGCACCTGCCACAACTGCTCTGGAGAGGGAACTGTTGTTGAAAATGTCTGCAACAAGTGTGACGGAAAGGGGATAACAAAGGTTAAGAAAAAGATTGAGGTAAAGATTCCGGAGGGAATCGCTTCAGGAAACCATTTAAGGCTACAGGGGCAAGGCAATGCGGGCAGGAAGGGCGGACAGGCAGGAGACCTGTTTGTAGTAGTTTTTGTTGAACCGGACAAAATCTTCAAGCGGGACGGAATAGACATTTACGCCGAGATCCCAATAAGCTTTCCAGAGGCAGCTCTCGGGACAAAGCTTGACGTGCCAACCTTAAAGGGAAGCGCTTCAATCAAAGTGCCTGCCGGAACACAGGCAGGCACAATCTTCAGGCTAAAGGAAAAGGGAATAAAGGAGCTTGGGGGAACAGGAAGGGGAGACGAGTACATTAAGGTAATTGTTCAGGTTCCAAAGAAAATGAACCGCAAGCAGAGGGATCTGATTGAAGCGCTTGCAGAGGAAGACGGCCTGAAAAAGGAGAGAAAAAACTTCTTTCAAAAGCTTGGAGAAAGGTTTAATAAAACCTAATTTGCTCAATTTTATCGGTGTTTTTAATGGCATTGGATTTGCACAAAATAGAGGCAAAGTGGCAAAAGGGATGGGAAAAACAGAAAACCTACAAATTTAATGCAAAAAGCAAGAAGCCGCTTTACACAATTGATACCCCGCCCCCAACAGTAAGCGGGGTAATGCACTTGGGACACGCCTTTGCCTTTACCCAGCAGGACTTTGTTGCCCGCTACAAAAGAATGAAGGGCTTTGAGGTCTTTCAGCCTTTTGGGTTTGACAACAACGGCCTGCCAACCGCTTTAATGGTTGAGAAAAAGCTCAAAATAAAGCAGAAGGATTACTCCAGAAAGGACTTCATAAAACTTGTCCTAAAGCACACCAAAGAGCAGGAAGACAAGATGGAGGCAAGTTTTAAGGGCATTGGATTGAGTATTGACTGGAGCCTTCTCTACAGAACAATTGATGAACTTGCGCAAAAAACCGCGCAGTACAGTTTTTTGGACTTGCACAAGCAGGGAAAGCTATACCAGAGAGATGCTCCAACAATGTGGTGCCCAAAGTGTGGAACTGCAATTTCCCAGGCCGAATTGGAGGACCACGAGGAAGAATCAAGCTTTGTCTACATAGAGTTCAAGACAACTGACGGGGAGAAAATTTCAATTGCAACAACCCGCCCAGAGCTAATGCCTGCCTGCGTTGCAATTCACGTTCACCCGGACGACAAAAAGTACAAGAAGTTCGTTGGAAAAGAAGTTGAGATTCCGTTCACGGGCGGGCGAAAGGTGAAGGTTTTTGAAAACCGCGATGTTGACCCGGAATTTGGAACGGGTGCGGTTTACCACTGCACCTTCGGGGATTTGGACGATGTTGCGTGGATTCTTGAAACAAACGTGCCGGTCATAGAGATCATTAACAAGGACGGGACCTTTAATGAAAAGGCAGGAATTCTAAAGGGCCTTCGCACAAAAGAGGCAAGGGAGAAGATAATTGAGGAACTGGACAAGGCAGGGCACATAATTAAGCAGGAGCCAATAAAGCACGTTGTAAACACGCACGAAAGGTGCAAAACCCCCATTGAGATTCTTACCGCACAGCAGTGGTTTGTAAAATACCTTGACCTGAAAGACGAGTTCATTGTAAAGTCAGAGCAAAGCCAGTGGATTCCAGGGTACATGAAGAAAAGGCTTGACAACTGGATTA
>JAFCCZ010000011.1 GCA_017609945.1 Candidatus Iainarchaeum sp. | reverse complement strand
TTGCTCCCGTTGTCCACGATAATTATCTCGTACGGCCTGTAAGAGGTTATTTTCCTAATTAATTTGATGCAGTCTCTTGTGAAATCGATACCGTTCCAATTCAGGATGATTATTGAGACCATGCCTCCCCCAAATTTTGCCATTCAGTTCCCCTCCACAATCTTTTCGTAAGCCTTTAGGGTTTCAGCTGCCGCGTTCTTCCACAAAAAATTCTTTTCAACGTGCCTGCTCAACTCCCTGCCCTTTGTCTTCTTCAGTTCCGACAAGACCTTCTCCCTTACGTCACTGACACTGGAGGGCGCAACATAGGAAGCGAACTTCCCGAAGTATTCCTCGGCGCAGCCCTCTTTCGTTACCACTATGTTTGCTCCGGCCAAAGCGGCCTCAAGAGCCGCCAGCCCCGGCGTTTCATACCAGCTTGGGAGACAAAAGACCTTGCAGGCAGCGTATGCCGACTCAAGAAGCTTGCTGTCGTGCGGAATAGGGTCCAAAAACTTCACATTGTCCCCGGCCTCTTCCCTACACTTTCTGAAATAACACTCGCTTCCCTTCTTCGCTTTCCCAACAACCACCAAAGTTTCATCAATTCCGTTCATGGTCTTGACCAGCGACAAAACATTCTTCCTTTCCTCAATCCTTCCAACATACAGTACAAAATCCTTCAGCCCAAATTTCTTCTCAAACAGCTCTGGGGTTGCGCTTGCAAACCGCTTATCCACCCCGTTGTAAACAACCTGAATTTTTTCTTTGCCAACCCCAAATTGCTTCTCAAGAACGCGCGCTTCAGCCTCGCTGTTTGGTAAAAGTATATTTGCCATTTTCACAATTTCTCCTGCCTTATTTAGTCCACTAAATCCAATCTTGCTTGCGGATTCCACCGGGGTTCCACTAATTATTCCTCCACTAAGTATTCCTGCGCCAACAGCCTTTGCTTTCTTAGCAAGGCCCTGATTCCAAATTAAGGTGTGCTTTAAGGGGGAAGGCCAGTAAATTGTACTCACTGCCACCGGCAGGCCGGCTTTCTTCGCCCTCGCCACAAATTCCAGGTTATCCCTGTGAATGTTGAAATTGTGGAAGATATCAAATTCGGACAAGTCAACGTCATAATTTTCCTCTTCCCAAATCCTAACGCCGTGGCCCATTCTCTCAAGCTCGCGCTTTGTTTCAAGCAGCTGTACCTCCCCGCCGCCCCAGCTCCCAAAAGATCCCGGCGAGGTGTTAAACAAAATCTTCAGCTTCTTCATTTTCCCCTCACCAAAATTCTCGCAATCTTCCGGCTTGCTTTCCCGTCCCCAAACGGGCACTTTAGCCTTGCCATCCTTGCCTTCAGCTTCCCATGGCCTCGGATTATCTTCTTGCTCTCCCGCAAAATCTTCTTCTTATCATAGCCTGTCATCCAGCCAAACTTTCCAATGATTTCCGGCCGTTCGGTGTTGTCGCGCAGTACAACAACCGGCTTCTTGTAAACACTCGCTTCCTCCTGAATTCCGCCGCTGTCCGAAAGCAAAAACCTGCTCTCGCTTGCAAGCTTTAAAAAACTAAAGTATCCAATTGGCGCGACAAGCTTCAGGTTCTTGATGGCCCTTGCCCTCTTCCAAAGCCCGAACTTCTTCAGGTTCCTGACTGTTCTCGGGTGAACCGGAAAAACAACCCTGATTCCAATCCCCGAAACCGCATCCATCAATGCCTTAAGGTTCTGCTTTTCATCAACATACTCCTGCCTGTGCGCGGTCAGAACAGCATAGTCTCCGCTCTTAAGCCCAAGATTTTCCAAAACGTTGGATTTGCTGGCCCTCTTCAAATTATTTCGCACGGCCTCCACAATGGTGTTTCCGGTCAAATAGCTTTTTCCCCAGCAGGAGCTCTTCTTAAGGTTTTCAACGGCAGTTTTTGTTGGCGCGAAATTGAATGCGGCCAATTTGTCCGCAATTACGCGGTTTGTCTCCTCTGGCATGCGCCAGTCAAAGCTTCTGAGGCCGGCTTCCACGTGCGCAAACCTTGCCCCCGAATAAAATGCCGCAAGTGCCGCGGCAAGCACGCTGTTTGTGTCGCCCTCAGCAACCACGATATCAACCTTTTCCTCTGAAAAGAAGTCAGTCATTTTCTCAAGCATTGAGGAGACCTGCTCTGCATTTGAGCCGCCCTTAACGTCCAGATTTTTATCCGGCTTTGGCAGTTCCAGTTCTTCCATGAAAACCCTGTACATGTTGAAATCGTAATGTTGGCCTGTGTAAACCAAGACAGTTTTAACCCGCTTGTTGGCCTTTAGTATTCTAATCAACTCAGCAAGCTTTATTATCTCGGGCCTGGTTCCGAAAACTATTGCAATCTTCTTCAACTAACCACCCCGCACTGGGAGTAAACTTTCAGATGCTCGTCTGCCTTTGTCTTCCAGTCAAACCGGGAGGCAAACTTTTTCGCATTCTCTGCCAGGCGCATTCTTTCCCCCGCCCCAAGCTTCAACGCTGTTTCCATCTGCTTTGCCGCCTCTCCCTTGTCTGAGAAATCCGCAAGGAAGCCGTTCTCCCCGTTTTTCACAAACTTCTTAAACGAATCAATCCCGTTAAGCACAGGAATCAGACCGGCAGCCATGGCCTCTATCGCGCTAATTCCAAAGCCCTCATATTCTGACGCGCTGACAAAAACCCCCGCCTGGCTCATCAGTCCCAGCAGTTTTTTATCGCTTACCTCGCCGGAAAACAAAACCCTGTTCCCGATTCCCAATTTTTCCACCTTTCTTTTCAGTCCCGGGAGCAGCCCGTCAAAGTCCCTGCCCGCAATGCACAGTTTGGCCCCACGATTCTTTTCGCAGACCAGTGCAAATGCCTCAATCAATTTGCCAAGGCCCTTGTTTTTGCTAAGCCTTCCAAAATAGAGAAACATTCCACCATCCCGTACTCCCTTAACAGAGGAAAACTTTTCAAAATCAACCCCGTTCTCTATAACCGAAATCTTTCTGGCAGGGGCAATCTTCGAAAAAAGCTCTTTATCGCGCTGGCTTACCGCAATTATCCTGTCAAAGAATTTCATCAAAATCCTGCCCCACAAATTAAAATACATTTTCTTTATTAGCGAGCCGCTTTTTGTGTGAAAAATGCCACCGTGTGTTGAAAGCACTAGCGGCTTTCTGTGCAAAAACTTTGCAACCGCAAGAAAGTCCGCGAAAAACCCAAGGCCGTGCACGTGAACCAGACCAAATCCCCTGACCCGGTCCAGTCCAAACGGTGCGAACTTGTAGTACTTCAGGTTGGCAAACTCAAGCCTTTCAGTTTCCGCCTCGGCAAAGCTTTCCTTTGCGGCAAGCCTTTTCTTTCCGTTGTGGCAGCGGTTGAGGCAAAGCACCCCACATTCCTGGCCCTGCTTTTTCAGGTTACGGCAAAGCTCTTCAACCACCTTTTCCACCCCGCCAAGGCACGGCTTGTAATGGTGTGAAACGTGAAGTATTTTCATACAGTTTCCCTCAGTTGTTTAATGAATCCAATTGCCAGGCCAAATCCAAACATCACGGTCCTTGCAACGATCAGGGGCGGTGCAATTAATCCAACCGCAAAATCGTGGCCCCCCGCCCAGATTGCAAACGGAACTGTTGAAACAAGCAGGGCTCCGAACAAAATCCCTGCAAAGTAAATTCCATTAAACCCAAACGGCGCCATAAAGAGGCTCAGGCAGATCAGGTAAAAAATCCCGGTCTGCAGCTTAACTGTCTGGCTTGTGTAGCTGTCCTTAAGCATCTTCTCGCTGTGCTTTCCATAAAGCTTTGTTCTCCAGTATGCCCTGAAAAATTTCACCTTAAGGTACTTCTTAAGTGAAATCGGGTGGAAGTGGTAAACGGCTGCCCGCTGATTGAAAACCATCTTGTATCCCGCCTTGTTTATTCTAAAGCTCAGGTCAGTGTCCTCCCCGCTTGCCATTGGAAAGCTTGTGTCAAAGCCTTCCATCTCGTCAAAAACCTTTTTTTTGTAGGCAGCGCTATAGCTTCCGATAAAATCAATGAACTCCTGCTTTGCCATCTTTGAATAGCGCTGCTCTATCTCAAGGTGCGTAAATCTTGCAATAAGCTCCTTTTGCTTGTTCTTGTATACCCCCTGCACCCCTGAAATGTCCTGGTTTTCAAACGGCGCAACCATCTGCTCCAGCCAGTTCTTTTCGGCGACGCAGTCGCTGTCAAGGAAAACGATAATTTCCCCCTTTGCCTGCTTCGCTCCCTTGTTCCTTGCCGTTGCCGGGCCGGCGTTCTTCTGCCGCAAAACCTTTACTCCCTTAAACCCAGCGGCAATTTTAGCCGTTCCATCCTTGCTTCCGTCATCTACAATGATTACCTCAAAGTCCTTGAAGGTTTGCTTCCGCAAAGCATTCATGCACTTTCCAATGGTTTGTTCTGCATTGTAAGCTGGGATTATAACGCTTGCCTTCATTTTAATCAAGTTTTAGGGAGGTCAGCTTGCCAGGCGCCTTTTTGCCCTGTTGAAGATTTTTTTCACCGTTCCGGTAAACCCGAAAATTTTCAGGGTATTTCTTAGCTTTTGCCAATCCATCTCCAGTGCTTCAATGGGATGCCGTCTCCTATATGTGGAAATGATTTCGTGTGTTGCCCAGTCCCTCCAATGGAGAAGTTCTGAATCACTCATGTCGGTGAGATTAAGCGTCAGACTAAGACATTCTCCGCAGGATTCTATAAATTTTTCTTCATCCTTAATCAGACCCTTTGATTTGGCATAATCGTAAAGCTGGCTTCCGGGAAAGGGGCTGGCTATAAAAATACCGGGTATGTACATGTCCATTTCCTTGATGAAGTTTACGGTTTCCTTTATTGTCTCAACCGTTTCGCCGGGAATTCCAAACATGAAGTTCGGGTAAATATGCAGGCCTGCCTCTCTTGTAGCGTTAATGGCGTCTTTTATCTGCTTGACCGTAACCTGCTTGTTCATGGCGTCCAGCATTTTTTGGCTGCCGCTCTCAAAGCCGTACAATATCCCGACGCATCCGGCCTTCTTCATCTTTTTTAGCAGTTCCATGTCGACAGTATTTACCCTGCCGTTGCTTGCCCAAATCAGGTCAATCTTTTGTTCAATCATCTTGTCACAGAATTCCATAATATCCTTCTTGTTTATGATGAAGAGGTCGTCGCAAAATGCAATGACTTTCACGTCGTATTTTTCCTGCAGTATTTTGATTTCACTAATTATGCTGTCAGCACTCCTTTTCCTGCTCGACCTTGCGCCAAAGACATTGTAGCAGAACGTGCAGCCGTACGGGCACCCGCGTGCGGTTGAAACAGTTATGCTTTTCAGGTTTGGGGGAAGGTGGTTTATGGTTGGGCGGCTTAAATACAGGTCCATTGGAAGGAGGTCCCAGGCAGGAAAGGGCAGTTCATCCAGGTTCTTGATAAGTTCCCGCCTCTCATTTCTTATAATTTTGCCGTCTTTCTTGAACCAAAGTCCCTTTACCTTTTCCAGCCCCCTGTTTTTTTCCACGGCCTCAACGAGCTCAAGCATTGTGTATTCACCCTCGCCCAAAATAACTGCGTCTGCCTCCGTTTTTTCAAGAACAACGTGCGGCACGCATGTCGGCATCGCTCCGCCAATTGCAAGCATCTTTTTTGGGTGGTACTTTTTCACAATCCGCGACAGCCATTTGACGTAGCTGTAGACCGTTATCAAGCCGCCGGTTGCGGCAACGTCAAATTCCGCTTTCTTTACAAGCTCTTCAACCTTTTCTTTTGAATGCCGGAAGGCGTCAATATTCATAAAGCTTACATCGTGCCCGGCGTTCCTCAAAACGCTTGCAATGTAAGCAAAGCCAAGTGGAAGGCTTGCAGCAGGCCTTGACTCCCTGCATGGCGGAATAATCAACAGAACCTTCATAATATTCAGCCCCCCACAAAATACTTAAAAAATGTTTTGCTTGCTTTTGCAATTCTTTTCCTTTCAGTTGGCTGCTTTACAACTTGTGCAAACTTGCTGGCAATATAGCTGGGCCTTAGATAAAATTCTCTTCTTGCCCTGTCACACCAATTTACCAATTCCAGATTGCTCAGTCCCGGTCGCGAAACCATGCAATTGTGCCAGCCGCGTTCGTCAACCCACTTGCTGTAGTCCTCTGTCACAAGCCAGCCCTGATCCTTGAAATAATCGTAAGTCGGCGTTCCCGGGTAGACCATTATCGGGAAGAACTGGGCGGTATCCGGGTTGAGTTCCTTTGCAAGCTCAATAGTTTTCCTCACGGTTCCCTCGGTTTCTCCCTGGTTTCCAATCATAAAGCACCCATGCACCAAAATTCCGGCCTTTTTTGCGTTCTCCATAAACCGCTTCATTCTTTCCAAGGTTGTTCCCTTGCCCACGTTGTTCAAAATCTTTTGGCTTCCGCTTTCAAATCCAACGCAGAGCAGCCTGCACCCTGCTCTTTTCATCTTCTTCAGCGTTTCAATCGGGACATCAGCTCTGGCATTGCAACTCCACGGAATCTTTAATCCCTTTTTGATTTTCTCGTCGCAGAACCTGTTAACCCTTACAGAGTCCGCTGTAAATGTGTCGTCCTCAATAAAGATCTCTTTTACCTCTGGAAACTCCTGCTTAATAAACTCCAGTTCCTTGATAACATTCCCAACGCTTCTCGTCCTGTAGCCGCCCCTATTAAGAACGTGGACCCAGTGGCAGAACTTGCACTTAAACGGGCAGCCCCTCCCAGTAACAATTGTAATCTCTGGATACAGGTTTGCGCTGTAAAAGTAATTTTTAATGTCCAAATGCCTTTTGTAAACCTCGCTCACAAACGGAATCTCGTCAAGTTTCTCAATTGGCGCCCTTTCCTTTGTTTTAACAAACTTCCTTCCCTCAAAAAAGGCCAGCCCAGCGATTCTCTTCAGCCTGCTTTTGCCCAACTTTCCTTTTGCCAGCTCCCTTAGCGTAAAATCATACTCATGCAAGGCAATCGCGTCAATGGCCTTGCTAAGCTTCAGCGTTTCCTTTGGAAGGGCACTTGCGTGCGTTCCAACCAGAACAGCAAAAAACTTCTGCCCTTTCTTCAGCTGCTCTACAACCTTCACATCGTTGAAGATTGAGGGAGTGCTTGTATCGCAAACAATCATTTCAGGCTCAAATTCCTTCACAATTCTTTTCACTTCCTTCAAATCCTTTCCAGAGGCCGGGGCATCAATTAGCATGCAGTCGTGGCCCTCCTTTTCCAGCACGCCCGTGGCGTAGGCAAGCCAGATGCAATAATAGATTGTACCTCCTTTAGTGACGGCGGGGGAGCGAGATGAGCGGGAGAAGCGTGGAAAAAAAGGGGGATTCAACAATAATATTTTCACCTAATCACCTTTTTTCTTTTTAGCTTTTGAAATTTTTTTCTTAGTTTCTTTACTGTGTCTTTTACCGAAGAAACCATTTTTGTCTCCAGAGCACGCCTCACTCAAATTTCTTCTCTTCAACCGATGTTTTTTCATTATTTTTAAAATTGTTACATGGCTTCCGTATCCTAATTCTTGTGCAACTTCGTATAACGATTTTTCTTTTTTGTAATATAATTCTTTGATTCTATCTAGCCTTTCTTTTTGCTTTTTGCTTTTTTCTTTTAATCTTGTCTTTCTTTTTTTTGCTCGCCATGCCTTTTTATATTTGTTTTTCTTACGTTTTTCTTCTTCAAGTTTTTCTTTGTTACCTTCCCAAAGTCGTCCCAACTTATATTTTAGAGATTCTGGAATACAATACTTTTCAAAAATCTTCTCTAAAATTGATAACATCTTATCTGAAGCAATCCGATCAAACGTTAGATAATATTTATTTTTCCTTTTTGCTACTTTTACTTTCATCCCCCATTTCTTCTCTAAAAACTCTTTTATCAAATAATTCTCGTCAAACGAGTAGTTATCGGTAGAGATGTTAATTAAGTTTGACAATAAATTAATGTGGCCATCATCCAGATACCAAACCGTTAGTCCCAATTCGTTTATTTTGTTTAGTAATTCTTTAGGCAAAACTTTTTTGCCATTAGGATAAAAAACTTCACGCAATTCAGTAAAATGAGGGGCGTTTGGAGCCCGAAGCTTAACTGCTTGGTATTTCTTCCCTAGTTTGTAATTATTGAATACTCTATAAGATATTTTGGACTTTGGAAAGTAGTTTCGTTTCCATTGTAAGTAGTCCTCTTGTTTTATACTATGTGTTTCTTCAAAGTAACAATTTTGCCCGTTTTCTATCAAGTAGCCATCTCCTAGAACGCTTCCGATTAATACTTGCTTCTTGTCCGCATTTAATTCATTCATATCTAAAACTTATAACAAACAATATAAAAACATATTCCCCATTTTTTTACAGGTGGTCTTTTCTATCACTTCTTCTTTGCGACAACCAGGTAAACGTCTCCCCACGACGCCCGCAGGAAGTTTCCAATGTTTTTCTTCTTCAGCACACTGAATTCGTTTTTCTCAAGCAGTTCCTGCATTTTTGAGGGGGTGTAAAGGTGCACGTGTGGTTGGTGAACTAGAAAGTCAGCTCTCCCAAACAGAAAGCTAATCCTGTTTTTGATGTATGTTGGGTTGTCGGTTGTGAGGAGCAGGGTTCCGCCCTGCTTCAGCACCCTTTTGCATTCCCTTAGGAAAACACCTATTATTGGAAGGTGCTCAACAACTTCGCTGCAGAAAATCACGTCAAATGCCCCGTCCTTGAAAGGAAGGGCTTCGTTCAGGTCCGCAACCTGGCTCTCCTGCTGAAAGCCCTGCTTTAGCGCGAAGTCCACCATGCTTTTGTCAAAGTCTATGCCGACAACGTAGTGCCCGGCCTTCCTGAATTCGTCGCTGTCAAAGCCCGGACCGCAGCCTGCGTTCAAAACCCGGAGATTTTTGCCCTCCAGAAATTTCAACGCCGTTTTGGCCCTTTTCCTGGCCCAGCCGTCGTCCTCCATTGAAACGTGTTCGGCGTTCTCTTTCAGTGACTTTCTCATTGAGTCAATCTGCCCTGTCATTGTTTGCCCCCGTTTTCCTCAAGCTTTTTCGTTTCAATGTTCGCGTGCAGCAAATCCTCAAAGTCTCCGGCATCCAGCCACTTTCCCTTTAGGAATTCCGCGCGCAACGAGCCCTTCCCCAAATAGTGCTTTTGCACATCAGTGATCTCCGTCTCGCCGCGCTTTGACGGCTTGCAATTCCTGATCACTTCAAAGCAGCTTGGGCTCAGGAAATAAATCCCAACAATTATGTTGTTGCTCGGCGGTTCCTCCGGCTTTTCAATAACCTCTTTCACGGTGTTGCCATCCGTGACGGCCACGCCGCTCTTCTGGGCCTCCTCCCTTGTTCCGGGATAGAGCAGAATCTGCATTTCTTCCTTTCCCTTTTCAAATGCGTCAGCGAACGGTTTCAGGCTCTCAAAAATTATGTTGTCGCCGTTGATTGAAATGAACTTGTCCTTGCCAACAAAGTCCTCCGCCAGCAAAATCGCTGAGGGAATTCCGCCTGCCTTGTCCTGCACGCGGTAGGTAAACCGCACCCCAAAGTCCTTTCCGCTTCCAAGCAGTGAAAAGATGTCTCCCGCATGGTATGTGCCCGTAACAACAAGAATGTCCTTCACGCCAGCGCTCTTCAGCATCTCAATTGGATAGTAAATCATCGGTTTATTGTAGATCGGCAGCAGGTGCTTGTTTGTCGCGTTTGTAAGCGGCTTCAGCCTGCTTCCGGTTCCCCCAGCCAAAATAATTCCTCTCAAAGCCATTTCATCGCCTCCCTTACTCCTTCACCATTTCCTTCCACCAGTTTTCATTTTTCTTATACCATTCAACTGTTTCCTTCAGGCCCTTTTCAAAGGCAGTTTTCGCCTTCCAGCCAAGCTCCTTCTCAATTTTTCCGCAGTCAAGGCTGTAGCGCAGGTCGTGTCCAAGCCTGTCTGTGACGCGCTGAATCATTTCCTCGCCCTTGCCAAGCTCTGCGAGAATCTTTTTCGTCAGCTCTATGTTCTGCAGTTCCTCGTTGCCCCCAACATTGTAGACCTCTCCGGCCTTTCCCTTCTGCAGAATCGCTTCAATTGCCTCGCAGTTGTCCGCTACGTACAGCCAGTCGCGGATATTTTTCCCCTCCCCGTAGAGCGGAACCTTTTTGCCGCGAATTAGGTTGGTGATAAACAGCGGAATTACTTTTTCCGGGAATTGGAATGGGCCGTAGTTGTTGCTGCTTCTCGTCACAACAACCGGCAGATTGTAAGTGGTGAAATAGCTCATTGCAAGAAGCTCGCCCGCGGCCTTGGCCGCGCTGTAGGGGTTCCTTGGGTCAAGCCTGTCGCTTTCCCCTGAACTGCCCTCAACAACCTGCCCGTAAACTTCGTCTGTTGAGATTTGTATGAATTTTTTTACGTTCTGCTCTTTTGCCTGGTCCAATAGAACTTTTACCCCGACAAAGTTTGTTTGCAGGAAGGCGCCGCTTTCCTCAATGCTTCTGTCAACATGGGTTTCTGCAGCAAAATTTATTACTGCTTCACAGTCCTGCATTGCCTTTGCAACGTCTTTCCTGCTGCAGATGTCTCCCTGCACAAAAGTGTAATTCTTATTTCCCTCAATGTCCGCAAGGTTCTCTTTTCTGCCCGCATAGGTTAGCTTGTCAAGGTTTACAAGCTCGTCCTGAGGGTTTTTTTCAAGGTGAAGCCTTACGAAATTGCTTCCAATAAAGCCGCATCCTCCGGTTACCAATAGTTTCATCAAATTGCCCCAAAAAGCGATAAGTAATCTATAGAATTAATCAAAAAAAGATAATATATACGGTTTGGTGCAATGCTCGAAGCCCTTTCAGGGAGCTTCCTTAAACTGCCCAAAAGCCTTCTCTAAACCGGCTCGAAGGCTGTTCTTTGGTTTCCAGCCAAGCTCTTTCCCGGCCTTTTCAATGCACAGTTTTTCCCTGCAGATTTTCTCTTCTCCGGAAAAGACAATTTTCTGGTCGCTTTCCGCAATATCCAAAAGAATTTCCACAACCTCTCTAACAGAGTGGCATTCCCCGCTTCCAAGGTTGAATTCCTCTGCCTCCAGCCTGCTTTCGGCTGCCTTTTCTCCAATCAGCATTAATCCCTCAACAATGTCTTCAACGTAAGCAAAGTCAAGCAGGCTCTCTCCCTTTCCCATAACCTGTGGCTGCTTGCCATCCAAAATTTGTTTTATTGCGCCAGGAACAAGCCTTGTGAAATTGCTGTCGCGGCCTCCAAAAACATTGCCAAGCCTTGCCACCGCAACGCTTAACCCCCTCTCTTCTGAGGCCTTTTTGCATTCCGCCTCGGCCGCAATTTTGCTTTTTGCATAGGCGCTCTTTCCAAGCAGTTCATCTTCCTCCAAAAAGCAGTTCTCTGTCTGACCGTCGTATGCTTTAACGCTTGAAACGAAAACAACCGCCGCGCCGGCCTCCGCAGCGGCCTCCAGGACGTTCTTTGTGCCGTTCACGTTTATCTCAAAGGTCTGTTCAAGGCTTTTTACCGCGTCCCTTGTGGAGCTCATTGCCGCAAGATGAAAGCACAAAACAGGGTTTTCGGCAAAGGCTTCTTTCAGTTCACTGGGATTTCTTACGTCTGCCTGCACGGCTTTAACTTTTTTGGCTATGTCATGGCTTTCAAGCAGCTCTTGGTCGCCGTGCACTGTCCCTGTTACCGCCGCTCCCTTTTCAACAAGCTTTTTGCACAGCCAGCCCCCGATAAAGCCGTTTGCCCCGGTTACAAGAACCCTTTTGTTTTCCCAGTTGTCCCACATGGAAGAAACCACTAAAAAGCTATTGCATGAATAATTTTTTAAATACCTTTTTAAAGTATTTAAAAACTTGAGAGTGATTGAAGCCTATGTCCAACAAAAGCACCAAGGGGGGAAAAGTCCTTTTGCTGTTGCCACAGACCCACCCGTCAAACCCAAATCCAGGCCTGCCTTTGGCGCTTCTTTCGGTGGCCTCACTTATTGACAGAAAGCGCTTTGACATAAAAATTCACAGCGCAACGCCGAAATACAATTACGTCAAAAGGATACTGAGGGATGTTGACGACAATTGCCTTTGCCTTGCCGTGGGCTGCCTGACCGGCTACCAGATAAAGAATGCCATTGACGTGATAAAAAAGGTAAAGAAAATTAATCCAAAGCTGCCAATAATCTGGGGCGGCTGGCATGCCTCAATTCTTCCGGAGCAAACCCTCAAAAGCAAGTATGTGGACATCGTTGTAATTGGCCAGGGGGAAAGGACGACAGCGGAATTGGTTGAAAGGCTTGCGGCGGGAAAGTCATTGAAGGGCCTGCAAGGGGTTTATTTCAAGGATAAGAAGGGAAAAATAGTCAAAAACGACCCAAGGCCCTTTGAGGACATCAACAATTTTCCAAGGATCCCTTTTGATTTGGTCAATGTAGAGGACTTCATCGTGAAAAGGGACGGCCTGAGGTGCCTCGCTTACGTGAGCTCCCAGGGCTGCCCGTACAATTGCGCTTTTTGTGCCGACCCGATTGTCTACAAAAGGCACTGGAGCGGATTGACGGCCGAAGTTGTTGTTTCTGATATGGCGCATCTTACAAAAAAGCACAATATAGAGCTTTTTCTCATGGCCGACCAGAACTTTTTCATTGACAAAAACAGGACGAAGGAAATATGTGAGGGAATAATCAAGGAAAAACTTGGCATAAAGTGGGGCAGGGTAAACGGCAGGCCAAAAGAGCTTGCGAACATGGATGAGAAAATATGGCACTTGGTGAAGGAAAGCGGCTGCACCGACCTGTTTGTCGGGGCCGAGTCCGGCCTGCAGGAGGGCCTGGAGCTGGTTAACAAGATGTCCTCGGTTGAAGACACGGTAAGGGTGATTAAACTCGCGAGAAAATACGACCTTGAAATTGCCCCGTCATTTATAGTTGGGCTTCCCTTCGATTACTACAAAGAGGCAAAAACAGAGAAGCAGAGAATGCGGTTGGTAAATAAGGAACTGAAAGCGCTTTTTGATGTGCTTGACATATGCTATCCCACAAAGGATTACCTGGAAATACCTGTCAGAATTTATACACCCTACCCTGGCAATCCGCTTTTTGAAAAAAGCAAAGAGCTTGGGTTTAAGCCCCCCACCAAACTTGAGGGCTGGGAAAATTTTGACCTTGTTCAGCAAAACATTCCTTGGCTGCCGAGCAAAGTTTACGGCGTCGCACAGCAGTTGCAGGACTTTGTTTTCCCCTATGCCTGCAACAAATACATGCTGAGGCACACCAAGCACTTCAAGCCCCTCCACTGGATATTCCACCAAACCGCCTTGTTCAGATGGCGCCATCGCTTTTTTGCCTTCCCGGTCGAACACAAAATGGTTCTCCTTTTCAGGTGGCTAAGGGCGCGATTTGCAGGTGGAACAGACTCATAAAAGCAGTGTTCCAAACCTAATGGAGCCCATCAGGCGAAACAGCTTTACTATGGCGGCGTAGCACACTCCGACAGAAACAATAAGCGCTGTGTGCGCCGGGCTTTTGTTTTCCACAAACCGCATTCCCCTCGGGGAGCTAAGCACCCAGTTGTCGGGCTTAATCCAGGTTCCTGTCACAACCTGAAAATCTTTTTTTGGGTTCACAAGAAAGCCAAGGCGGACGTCAAAGAACCTGGATGCAAGTTTTCTGTGTTTTTTGAACAGAAGCGCGTCGTTTTGATGGTAGTTAAGCCTTTTGAATATGTATCTTAAAAGGCCGGTCAATCCCTTGGGGTCAATTTCCTTGTGGTCGTGAACGTAACGAATCTCCCGCAGGTGCCTATACTCATATCCCAAATCCATAATGCTGAATGTAACATCTGTGTCTTCCCGGTAATAGCCGTATCTTTCATCATATCCCCCAACTCTTTCCAGCAGCTCTTTCCTGAAAGCGGTTGATGTTCCGCCGTAGTCTCCAAAAGAGCTTACAACACCGACTTTTTCAGAATCAAACCCTTTTACAAGCTCTTTCAGCCAGTTCCTTTCAGGGATGCAGTCGTGGTCCATGTTCACGACGATTGGAAAGCGCGCCATCTCTATGCCCCTGTTCCTTGCCCTGCACACCCCCTGGTTTTTTTCAAAGGCCTCAAACCTTATTTTTTTCTCCCCTGCAAACTCTTTTCGCACCATTTCAGCCGTTCCGTCCCCGCTTCCGTCATCCACCACAACTACCTCATATTTTGCCGGGTAGTCCAGCTTAAGCATTTCCCTGAGAACGGTCTTCAAAACGTTCGCGTTATTGTATGTTGCAATAATGACGCTTACATTTGGAAAAGAAAAAGCCATGCCCATCAGATCTTCTTGCTTGTGTATATGCCGTGAGTGAGCTTTGGAATTTCTGTGTAATCAAAATAGCGGAATTCCTGCGGGCCCATTCCCTTGGCCCAAACAATTGTTTTTTCCAGTCCCTTTTCCATTGAAACCTTTGCCTGGTAACCCAAAAGCTCTTTTGCCTTTGAGGTATCACAGTAGGTTACCTTAACGTCAGAGGTTCTTTTGGAAACAAACTCCACTTCAAGGTCAACACCCATCTGTTCAATGGTCATCTCTGCAAGCTCTTTCACCGTGTGAACCTCTTCTGTCCCGATGTTTATTGGGTTGTTCACAAGCTTTTTGTTTCCCACTATATCGCAGATTGGTTCCACAACATCGCTTATGTATGTAAAGGCTCTCTTCTGCAAGCCGTCCCCAAAGATTACCGGGTTCTCTCCCTTAAGGCACTTGTTGATAAAAATTGGCACCACCCCGCGATAAGGGTCGTCCATTCTCTGCCTTGGCCCGTAAACATTGAAAAATCTCACAATGTACGGCGTTATCTGCCCAAGCTCGTGGTAAACCCGTAGATAATCCTCAAACGCCTTCTTAGTAATCGCATAAGGGTCATCGGCATTCAACGGGGCGGTTTCCTTTATTGGAACCTTCTCGGGCTTCCCGTACGTTGCAATGCTGCTCGTGAAAACAAAATCGGAAATGCCTTCGTTGATGGCCTCTGAAAGCATTCTAATACTTCCAAGAATGTTGGTCTCGGCGTTGAAAGCCGGAATGAAAACGCTCTGGCCTTCCGCGGCATGCGCTGCGAGATGGAAAACCGCGTCGCATCCCTTAACCCCCTTCCTGCAATCCTTTGCCTTGCAGCAATCTCCCTCAACAACCTCAATGCCTGAACCAAAGCACTCCAAATTCTGCTTTCCACCGACAAAGTTGTCAAATACCCTTACCTGGTGGCCTCTTTTCTCCAGTTCCTGCGCTACATGGCTCCCAATGAATCCGGCGCCACCTGCCACAAGAATTTTTTTCGTTTCAGCCATAGAATCAAACCATTTGCAAATCAATTTAATTGAGCAACCATAATAAAACCTTCTGGTACAAAGCTCACACCC
>JAFCCZ010000010.1 GCA_017609945.1 Candidatus Iainarchaeum sp. | reverse complement strand
CATTGAAAAAAAGCTTGGCCTGTAAGCTCGCTTAAAAGAAAGCAATCTTTTTGTCTGAAACACTTTTGAATGCAAGAAGGTAGGCGCCGCCGCTCCAGGCGTGATAGGAACTGCCCATTGCTTTCTTCTCCAGCGGGTGGACCCACTCGTTGAACTCCCACTCCTTCTCCACACCCAAACGGTTAACCTCTGCCAGCAGCCTCAGCTGCTTTTCGGCCTGCTCAAGGCGCCCTGCCTTTACCAGGGCCGCGACATAGAACCCGCCGATGTAAGGCCAAATTCCCCCGTTCAGGTAATAGTTTGGTTCTGCGGCAAGGCATTTTGAAAAGTAGGGGTGCCACTCTTTGCTGCCCTCTGTAATTGGAGGATACAAAGCCTTTATTGGGAATGGTTTGGCTATGCCCTTCTTTTCAACAAAGTCAAGAATGCGCCCTGCCTGCTCCTTGCCGGCCAGCCCTGCGCAGATTGCAAGCAAATTTCCCAAGCTGTCAAACCACTGTTCTGCTTCAAGCTCGCCATCGTGGTCTTTCCACCGCCAGGGCAGAAAGTAACCTTCCCCGCTGCAAACCATGTTGGTGGGGCAGGTCAAACCAAAGGCAGAGCCCTTAACCCTCTTCAACTCACTCTTGTTCCCAAAGGCCTTGAGGGCGGCGTAATACAATGCAA
Source organism: Candidatus Iainarchaeum sp. (assembly GCA_017609945.1). Classification (GTDB taxonomy): domain Archaea; phylum Iainarchaeota; class Iainarchaeia; order Iainarchaeales; genus JAFCCZ01. The sequence goes on along the minus strand of JAFCCZ010000010.1, from coordinate 21,842 downwards.
CAGTATTAATTGTGTGGCCGTACTTGTGCGGAAAGCAGTCCTGCCAGTCACTTGTTGGAAGCTGTTCAGGCATTCCATCCTCACCTGTGTCCTGGCAACGCAGCCAGAAAAAGGCCCTGTCAACAGCCTTCCTGTACTTTTTAATCAAGGTTTTGTCTTTGTAACTCTGAGTGTAAGCCTTCAACCCAAACAGCCACCAAAGCGTGCTGTCAAGAGTCGCAAAGGTTACCTGCTTGCCCCTCTTCTTGTCCCACAGGTCCACGGCATTTGGAATTTGCCCTGTCTGGCTCTGGTGCTTTCCCAAGATTTCAAGGCTTAAGCGAAACTGGTTCTTAAACTCCCTGTCAGTGTCTACAACGCTCGCGCCAATAAGGCCGATCATGCTGTCCCTTGAGAACACCATATTGTAGCCGTCCTTGCCCCCGCTTGCATGCATTCCGTGTGGGGTGCTACACTTTCTCAGCGCGACCTTGGCCTTTTCAACGGCCTGTTCTTCAATTTTCATACTGGAAAATAAAGGAATTAACTACTATTTAAAACCCTTATTTGGCCAAATTCGTTTGCGAAGAACAAGACCTGCTACTCTGGCAGGTTGAAGGATTTAAAATAGTTGCACCTCTAATTTTATTATCCCTAAAAGAGGTTTTCTTTCTTTTGGGTAACTTACACTTTTCTTTCTTTTTGAAAAGAAAGAAAAGAGCAGGGATGGTAGTATAGCTTGGTCTAGTATTCGGCGTTCGGGGCGCCGTGACGGGGGTTCAAATCCTCCCCATCCCAAATCCAATTTTCAATTTCCCGCGGGGCCGGCAAAGCCTTTTAAACAAGTTAGACTTTAATCTTTAAGTTGATCTTCTGGTGGGGACAGTGAAGGGAAAGGATATCCTGAGGGAAATTATTGGCACCTCAGGCGGCGAATTTTACACCCCTATCCCGAAGGGTTATAAGCCGGGTAAAACAAAGTATATTGTAATAACCGGCAGCGTAATGTCGGGAATTGGAAAGGGAACAATCTCAAGCAGCCTGTGCAAGTGCCTGCAGGACCGCGGGCTGAAAGTTGAGCCAATGAAGCTTGAGGCCTACTTGAACGTTGACTCAGGAACTCTCAATCCGTTCAGGCACGGAGAGGTCTTTGTGCTGGATGACGGTTACGAAACTGATTTGGATTTGGGAACCTATGAGAGAATGCTTGACAAAAACCTTTCCAGGGACAACTTTGTTACAAGCGGAAGGGTCTACCAGACAATTATTGAGAAGGAGCGAAGCGGCAAATACTTGGGAAGGGACGTGCAGTTCATCCCGCACGTTACTGGCGAAATAAAGAGCTTTGTCAGAGAGCTTGCGGTGAAAAGCAAGGCAGACATTATCCCAATTGAGATTGGCGGAACTGTTGGCGACTACGAGAACATGTTTGCGCTGGAAGCTTTAAGGGAGCTGCACTATGAGGAGGGCCCTGAAAATGTTTGCTTTGTGAACATCACTTACATCATGCAGCCAAACAGCCTTGGAGAGCAGAAAAGCAAGGCAGCGCAGCTTGGAATAAAGAGGCTTATTGCGATGGGAATCCAGCCGGACGTAATTGTCTGCAGGAGTGAGTCAAAACTGAACGACAAGATACGGGAAAAAATCAGCCTTAACACAAACGTTCCAATGGAAAATGTTGTTGGGGTGCACGACGTAAGCAATATTTATTCGCTGCCACTCGCCCTGAGGGAGCGGGGATTTGATGAAAAGGTTTTGCAGACCCTTGAGTTAAACAAGAAGTTCGTCTCAAACGGAAACACTGGCCTAAAAAAGTGGGTTAAGGAAACAAGCGTTTCCGGAAAGGGCAAGAAACTAACCATTGGAATTGCAGGAAAGTACACCGGAAGCAGCGACACCTACATTAGTATTCTGAAAGCGCTGGAGCACTGCAGCTTTGCAACCAACCACAAAATTGGAATTAAGTGGATTGAGACAACCAAAATTGAGAAGGGGGACGAGAGCGTTGAAAAGGCCCTCAAGGGGGTTGACGGGGTGATTGTTCCAGGCGGGTTTGGGGTTCGCGGGATTGAGGGAAAGATTGCGGTTGCAAAATACTGCCGTGAGAAAAACATCCCTTACCTTGGACTGTGCCTTGGGTTCCAGATCGCATTGATTGAGATTGCAAGAAACGTTTCCGGCCTCAAGGGAGCAAACTCAACTGAGTTTGACCCAAAGGCAAAGCACCAGGTCATAGACATCCTCCCAGAACAGCTGGATATTGAAGGCCTTGGCGGGAACATGCGCTTGGGCGGAAAGGACGTTGAGGTAAAGCCCGGAACCATTACCGCAAAAACTCTCGGGAACGCGAATAAAATCAGGAGAAGGTTCAGGCACAGGTTTGAGTGCAACCCTGAATTCATTGAAACCTTTGAAAAGGCAGGGGTTGTATTTTCGGGAAAGGCTCCAAAGGTGGACATTATGCAGATTTTTGAGCTGCCAAAACACAAGTTCTTTATGGCAAGCCAGTTCCACCCAGAATTCACAAGCAGGCCGCTTAAACCAGATCCGATGTTCCTGGAGTTTGTGAAAAAGGCTGCAGAGTAATTAAGCAATTTTCTCCGCCTCTTCCAAGAGCATTATTGGGATTCCCTCCTTAACCCGGAAGGCGAGCCCGCATTTTTTGCATTCAAGCTTTTGCTCTGGCTTCCTGTAATTCAGCCCGCCCTTGCACTGTGGGCAGGCAAGCACTTCAAGAAGTTTCTTTGGAATCTCCTTTGCCATAGCCATATTTGCGCCACCAAACTTTTAAACAAGTTTTTCTTCCGCTGCTTGCGCAATAGAGAGTACTACTATAATAATAATACTCCTCAGAGATGATGCCAACAACCGAAGAAGAAAGAGGGCAAAAAGTACTGTAAAGGCGGCTTACTTTTGGCTTTTTTTGCGGGTTCCTATTGATTTATGCGGCTAAATGGCAGTATTTTACCCGCTTTCAAGCACAGTTTCCGCGGTTAAAACAGGTTTACTTTGATTTTGGTGCCTTTCCTGCTTCTGGAAGAGGCTTTACTTTGCCTGCCTGCGTCTTGGCGGCCTGCTTTGCCTCGGCCGCATTAAACTTTACCAGGTTGTTCTCCACATTCCTTATCTGCACGTCAAGTTCTGCGTCTCGCTTGTCAAAATCCTCCCTGGAAATGCTTCTTTCAACAAGATAATTCTGCTGGTTCTTCTTCTTCAGCGCGTAAAGCCTTTTCTTTTCAGTAAGCAGGGCTTTCTTGCTTAAGTGGCCCTTTGTTTTTGCGTAAATTAAAAAGGCCGAGCCAACCACAACAATTAGTATTACCCCGATAACCAAAGCGTTTTCTTTCACAAAGTAGATTATGTAATCACGCGGTTCAAAGCCAAAGATTTGGTCGTTTGAATTGCCGTAAGCGTCAGATGCCTCAAAGTGCACGTTAAGAATCTGGTCCTCAAAAAGCATTAGCGGAACGCTCACTGCAAAGAACCCGTCCTCGGTTGGTTCCATTGGAAAGCTGCCGTACTCCTCTACCTGCGAAAGGGCAACCAGCACATTCCCGTCCGACATTCTCGAGCCATCATAATACAAAACCTCTGCCTTGATTTCAACGGGCTTGTCAAAGTAAAATTCCCTGTTAACCGGTTCCACCAAAATAATGCTCAGCGGGCTTTCCTCAACATACAGTACAATCTTACCCTCGCCACCAATTGTTTCGCCAATCTTTCGGTGAGAAGCAGCCACTGTAAGATTCCAGGGCCCAACAACACCGCTTTCGGGAATTCTGTAAGTTATCGAGTAAATGCCCTCTTCAGTGTGCGGCAGGTTTATTTTTTCACCGTCCGCGCCCCAAAAGTATACGCTTGCCTCACCGAGAGGTGAGCCGGCATCACTTACTTTTACCGAAACCTCAATTGTTTCGGTTCTTCTGAATGTGGTGGGGGCAGGACTCAAGAACACCATTGAGAGAAAAGACGACTCCCTTGTCTCCAAAACCGTTACAATCGCTTCCTTAAAATTTAAGCCGTCTCTTGCAACTATCTTCCACTCGCCCGCGGGATCAGTAAAACCGGTCTCATACTCCAAATAAAATTCACTGGCCTTTGACGGAACCTTTTTGGAGAAAACGATTCTTTCCTGATTGTAGGCCGTCACCTCAACCTCAACATTGGCCTTTCCGCGTATTACAATCTTGTCTCCCTTGTCAAAGCTCTCGCCCTTCACCTTCAAGGTGAGAAAGTTTGGAATGGCTTTTGGCCCCTCGGGAGCATCCTCCGCACTGGCAAAGGCAGCCAGGGTAAGGCAAAAAATAAATACAAGCGCCAGCCCCCTTACTTTCATTTTTTCTCCTCCACACCAAGAACTGCGTCTATCTCATCAAGCTCCTGCTGGTACCTGTCCAAAAGCCCGCGGTACTGCACAGTCTTCAGCTTTCCCTTGCCATAATACTCCTTCTTTAAATCAGTCATAATTTTCTTAAGCTCTTCCCGCCTTGCATCCAGGCCACGGCCCTTTGCAAATTTCTTAAAGTAAAGCACGCCCGCCGCAAGAGCAATAACCAGCATCAAGCCGGTGAGGAAAGTCAGCAGGTTGTCCCGCAAAATTATGTGCACTAAATCAAATTCGGTCTTTATCGCCAGCTCAGATTCAAAGACACCATTATTGCCGTGGGGATCGGAAACACTGAGCAAAACCACTATCTTTTCAAGGTTTTCACCCTCAACCAGGTAAGAGGCAGTGTAGTCTCCCTTCACAAACTCGTTTACCTCAACTATGTCCCCATTAATTTTAAGGTCAAAGATCGCTTTGGACACAAGTGAGGTGTCAGGATAGCGTGCAAGAAACTCAAACTCAACCAAGTCGCCCAACGAGACAAGCCTTTTCTCCGGCTTAGACATCTCAACCCTAATCTCGGTCTCGTCCACAACAATTACCAAAGTGGATGCACCTGAAAGGAGGTCACCGTCCTCCTCAGTTGAAGCGGCTACAGAAACCACCTGTTCCCCTATTGGAAAATCAAATGGAATTTTGTACGAATAGGTGTATTTCCCGTAGGAAATCTCCTTCATTTTGACCGGAAGCTGGCCTGGAACACTCAATATTGTGTCGGCACCATTAATCAAAACCCCTTTTGGCCCCTTCACACTTACAAGAAACTTGGCAAAATCCCCCCTGTTAAAAATTCTTGAAGCCGGCTCCTCAAAATCAAGGGAATAGTAGGACGCAATAATTTCCTCAAAGACCTCAATCTCTCTGAAAACGCGTCCCTCGTTCCCTGACTCGTCAACTATGTTGAGATTTAGGTCCCAAATACCCGAGGGATCTATAAGGCTGGTCCTGTAGGAAAAGGAATAAAGCCCGTTGTCTCCGGATTGCACAACCGAATCCACCAAAACCAGTTCCCCGTAAGCAAGTGTTACGTTTAAGTCCCCTCTAAACGGCTCGCCGTTCTTTTCAATCTTCCCCTCTCCAAAAACCTGGTCACCCAACGAAAACCTTTCCCGGCTCATGTTCAAGGTCACGTCAAGCTCTGTCTTAACTGTTGGCTCAATTTTAATGGACTTCTTTATCTTGTTCTTCTCGGCTACCACGGTAACGGACTTTTTTCCCCCAAAGGCATCTGACGGAACAACGATGCTTACTGCATAAATGCCGTCATTTTTTTTCTCGTCATCGTTCTTGCCGTCGTCAAAAAACTGCGCAACGCCGAAGAAACCGGTGGCATAAACAGAGGCGTCTGGAAGAGGCCCTTCTTCTGAACTGACCAGCACCTTTACAAAAAACACGTCACCGCGCATATAAGTTTTGTTCTTGTCAAATTCAAGCAGCCCAATTGAGACCGCTTCCGGCGGGCAGTCAGAAGGGCAGGTTGCAAAGCTTTCCCCGCCCTCACAAATCGTGTTGCCGCAAAAATTGGTCTTCCATCTCGTTCCGCACCTTCCGTTGGTTTTAACATAGTACTCTTTGCCGTACTCGTTAGGGACGTCCCCTGTACAGCAGTCTGCAGGGCAGCTGTCCTTGGTTTCCCCTGTTTCACAGTTGAGGTTGCCGCATTCAATGGCAGCAAAGGCTGTTGAAAAGAAAAGCAGGAATAAGAGGGCAACAACTGGCTTTTTCACGGAAACCCCTCCAAAGGGGGCTTTGGCAATTCAGAGCGCGAGCCGTGGTGCTTGCTCCCAGAAGATTTTACAAGATTCTGGGAAAGTGCCTCCAGCATTATGCCCTTTGTTGTCTTAATCGTTATCCCGTATTTGGTTATGGAGTAAGGCACGAGCTTTTTCACGTGGTCACTGCACCTTAATTTCAGCACCTCAAGTGCCCTCTCTCGCTTCTTCCCCTCCCTTAAATTGTAGAGCACTATAACCCCGTCTGACAAAAATTCCTCAATTCCGCTCCTGCTGTAAACACCTGGGTCCATCTCTGTCTCACTTATCACAAAGTTCACAGAGTTGAACTCGTCAAGCTTTTCAAAAAGATGCCTGATGTAATACCGGTAGTTCTCAACGTTCCCCATAAAGGCAATGCTCAGGGCCGAAAGCGAGTCAACCACCACTCTGTCCGGAACAAACGGGATGTCCAGCTGCTCAACGTCAACCATCAGCTCGCCGTTCTTCTCCATCACAGAGGCCTCAACACTTCTTGCAATCTTAAACGGGTCAAGCATTAGCAGGGCAAGGTTTCCCTGCTTTTCGTACTTGTAAAGGTCCCAGCCGTAGTTTACCTTCATATGCCTCCTGAGCTTTTCAACCGGCTCCTCAAAGGAAAGGTAGACTCCTTTCTCACCTTTTTCCACCCCGTGGTAAATGGACTGCATTGCAAAGGTGCTCTTCCCGGTTCCGCAACCTCCGGCAACAAGCAGGGTGTTTCCCCTTTCAATGCCTCCTTTTTCAATAAGCGAGTCAAACTTGGAAACCCTGACCGGCAAAAACTCCTTTTCTTTCAATGATATACTTGGTGGGGCAGCAGGCACTGAAACAGATTCAGGTTTTGCCATACCCTGCTTTTTTGATGGTAAGGGCACTGCCTTCTTTCCCTTTTCCTTTGCAGCCGATTTTGGCTTTTTCTTAAACAGTTTAGGTAAACCTAGTTTAAACAAGTGAATTCACCATCAAAATAATTTTCTATAGATATAAATTGAACCCTCTATTTAAAACTTAGCATTGGGAAATTAACGCTCAGACTTTATCCCTTCCAAAAGTAAACCGAGTCATTGCCAAAACTGCCCTGGTAAACCTTGTCCATTTTCTCACAGTAAAAATCCGGCGCCTGACTGTATTGAAGGCCTGTTAAATCAAAAGTGCCTGAGCGGTAAATCCAGCTTGCCTCAAAATTATTAAGCACTTCCTCCTTTGTGCTGCAGCTCTGCTCAAAGAAAGAGATGAGATTCTTTGCCTTGCCGTGCTTTCGCACAGTCAAAGCATTTACTTTCCCCAGCCTCGCCGAAGTTGTCGGGGTAACATTAATTCCGGAGACCACAAAAATCCCCTTTCCATCCCAGGGAAAAGCAAAAACTACGTCTCCCTTGGAAGCATTCAACCCAAACCATTCTCCTGCCCTCACGCCTGCCTCGCCCAGAGCAAGGTATGGCCCTGAAAAACTCGGTGAAAGCCTCAGAGAGCTGTAATTTAGGGCAGGAACTGCCATAAAAGCCAGTGCAAGCGCAGCAAGTACAAGAACTGGTGCCTTAAATTTCGGAACGCGGGCAAGATACCTAAGGAAAAGCTGCAAAATCGCGTAAAATCCCGCCCCCGCCAAGACAAAGGCAAACAGCATGAAGGCCCCCATTGTCCGGGGGCAGGGGCCAAGCAGGCAACTTCCTGCATAGGAATAATAGGCCGTTGCAACCAGGCCTGTTAGGGCTGCGGAAACAATGACTGCTGCAGCCGTCCTTTGTTTGAGGGACTGGCCTTTTACAAGCATCCTGCAGACTACGGCTGTTCCAACAACCGCAAGGGCAATCCCTGGCACTGTCAGCCAGCCAGCGAAATCATATCCCCATCCACTAAGCGGCTTCCAGAAAAGAGTGTTCTGCAGCCCAAGGCTTGGAATTGATTCAATTGCCATAATGCCTGCAACCAGCACAAGCGCGGCAAGAGCTGCCCTGTGGAAACTCTTAAGAATCAGGTTTGGCTGCAATAAAGAGGCCAGGGCAAATGTTGACAGGGCAATGAGAAAGAATGCAGGGTGCACAAAAAGGCAGTTTGCCAGCACCGCGAGGAAAATAATGGCGTACTTTCTTGAAGAGGTTGCCTTTACAAAAAGGAAGGCAAGCATAAGAAGAAGGGCCGAAGCAAGCTGCATTGGAATAGCAAACACCATTCCTGAGGGGATTAAATTGTTCTGGATGAAGAAAACACTGGCCGCAACCGTAAAGTGTGCAAGAGTACTTTTGAAAATCTGTCTGGACAGTAGAAGGGCTGCAAGCGATGCAAGCACTGCAGTAAAAATGGAGAACGGCATTGATAGCCCAATTAGACTGATTGGCAGAAGTATCAGCAGGGAGACAAGCAGGGTAGAAAATGACGATTCAAAAACTGCCCAATTCAGAGCCTGCTTTGGGTGATCCTTATCAAGGGGGTTGTAGAAAACGTAATGCTGTGTGCTTTCAATTTCAGATGCAATTGCCAGGTGGTCAAACTCGTCCAGGTGAATGGGATTAAAGTTGTCTGTAGCACTGAATCTTGTGTAAAAGGCCAGGGAACACAGTGCAAAAAGCAAGAGCAGCTTTTTGAAGTTCATGCGAATAGTAAAAGCGCTTAACCCCTTTAAATATCTTCTCCGCGGGCATTGCCAGAAATAGTGGATTAAAGAAAGTGTTTGGGTGCAAAAGATTTATACCTTAATTGCCTTCTTTCGCTTTGCCCCTTTTATGAGATACTCCGTTAGGAATATTGCGGCAATCTCAACTGTCGCAAGGGCAATTCCAAAATACACGCTGGTCAGGTTTGTGGTTACCACTGGCAAAATAAAGGCAACAAAGCCTATTGCGCCGCGCTGCATTGTTTCCTTTCGAATTTGGCTGGTTGATTTTGCCGGGTCTTTGGTTATCATCTCACCGCCCCTTTATCAAACAATTGTTTTGACCCGGTATAAGCAAGGTACGCCGCTCCAAGCGAGAGGATTAGCATCAAAATCAAGAGCTCCGGGGTTTCCAGTGCAGAAGCCCCAAATATTGCTCCCAGTGGCCCTGAAAGCGCGTTTATCGCGCTTGCCAGAACATTGGACCATGGAATCTCAATGGTTTCACTGAACTCATCTCCCTTTAGGTTAAACTCCCACATTCCACTCAACAGCGGAATAATAGTGTATTCACCAAGCTCGTCTGTGTATCCTGCAGTATAAGACGTGCCCTGCAATGTTGGCGTAACCATTACTCCGGGAATTGGGTCGCCGTTCTTGTAGCTGACAATAATGTGAATTCCTTTTTCGTCTACATAGCCGCGTATTACGGGTGGGTATTTTGGAACTTCTGGACAGTCTCCCCCCTTACAGAAAACCTGGCACACACGGGTTATGTCACCTGGATAAGCGCTGGCAGTAACCAGCTTGCCCTCATTGTTCACAACAGTATTACAATAGGTGGTAATAAACCTGCAATCTTCTCCAGCGCACTCAAGCGGGCAGTCTGCTCCAAGGCAGGTGGTGTCCTGGCAGTTTACACAAACCTTGTCGCAGTTCTGGACTTGGCAATCCGGGCAGCTGTTTCCATAGCACTCAAATGGACCTAGATTAGAGAATTGGCAGTGTGCCCCAATACAAATTTCAATTGTGTCACACCCTAGCCCAATACAGTTGGGGCAATCTGGGTCGCTTTCATCACAGCCATCAGGGCAGTTGGCACCTGTTGAGTCCTCTAAACAGGTTACAGTGCACTCTGAACCGTCACACTCTGGTGGCGGCAGCTCGCAGCTTCCAGGAATAAGGCATTCTAGGTCACATAATCCAAACCAGTCGCATAACGGATCAAAGACCTCAGTGGCCTGGGCCACAAAGTAACCTATCCTCCTTGAACCTTCGTCCGGCCTGTATGCAACCACCACATATTGCTCTCCAAGGGAGAAGGGAACAAATGTTGCCACTCCGCGCGGATTGTTTGTGTACCTGCGCTCAAGCTCTCCGTTCAGGTAAAATTCAAAGGTTGTTTGGACCATTGGCAGTTCTGTGAACGAGTCGCCAATTGTTACGGGGGACATATCCAAATTTGTTCCTGAAACAGGGTCAGGAATAACCTTAGTGGTGGCTATAGTGTCAGAGGGGTTTTCATCCAGGTGGTGGTGCGGGAAAGGCGGCGGGGTTGGGCTCATCCAAAAATCACAGGTTACCCCGACTCCGGATGAAAGGCAGTTTCCAAGAATCTCTGCCTCAGGCGGAGTTGGCCCTGGCCCAATGCAATCCGGGCAAAAGTCTATGCACGGCTGCTCGTCGGTTTGGCCATCACAATCATCGTCCTGCCTATTGTTACAAATTTCAACCGGCATTGGGAGTACTGCGCCTACGCACGGGCCCCAAATGCTGTTAACACAGGTCTGTATTCCTGGAGTGCAAATGCCAATGTTCTGGCCACAGGTTCTTGTATCGCCCGATTCACAAGAGGGCTCATATTGTCTCACAACATTTACAAAAATTTGGAATGGATTGTTGGAAGGATCCACATCATTAGCGGCAGCAACCAGGGTTCCGTCTCCTCCGATTGAATAGTTTGGCATCAGGCAAACCGGCAGCACTGCTTCATTCGGATTAACCTCTATGTTCAATTGTTCAGTAACATATGCAACAGCCTCTTCAAACCTTCCGCCAGTCAAATCCAGATTAAACTCAGCCCTTCCAACCCCATAGGGTTCAATTACCAATGGCTTCAGAATTGCCTCAAAGGACTCTGCAAAATCGTCTTCAGTGGACGCGGCAGCAATAAACGGGCCAAAGGGTTTGTTGGGTCATTGCAAAAGCCGTAGTATGCTACAACAGGAACATCTACATCGTTTGATTTTGTTCCAAGGTTTGCCACATTGACAGTGAATATGAGTTTGCGATCCTTTTGAACGTTGAGAAATGGGAAGGACACTTCACTCCCTACAAGTGCCGGGTCAAGGCCAAAGAACGGATCCATATTATACCTATTTATAAGGCGCTTATACATTATCTCCTGAATATTATCCGGGTCTGCAGTGGTTATTCCAAGCGTCACAAGATCCAAGCCAGTTAAGCCAGGGCAGGACTTTTTGCAGGCGTGCGGAAGCCCTCTTGGGTCAAGGAAAGCCCCTGCATTTGGGGTGCATCGGCCGCCCTCATCATACCTTATTCCCGCTTCCCAGTTGGCAATATCAAAGGGGTCATAGAGTCCAGGCCTTTGGTCGTTCCTGCAACAATTGCCAGGCTGTATGCAAACCCATACGTTTACAGAACTAACAAGTACCTGACCATACAATCCACAGGGGTCATTTGGTTTCTTGGGGATTCCAAATGCCCCGTCAAAGAATTCGCCTGGGCTCTGGAAATTCCCCAACAGCCTGCCTGCCATTGGTGTAGTTCCATCCTCCCCCTCATTAATCCAGCGTGGGCCGCATGCAAAATTCTGCACGTCTTCGTCAAGAAAGAATCTGGGAGCGCTTGCGCTTGAGGCAAACAAAATTATGCCTACAAGCAAAACTGAAATCAAAGCTATTTTCCTTGCAATCATATAATATCCACTAATTAACCGTTTTTGTGTTTTACATTCTGCAAATTTATTTTAGCTATCAATATAATAACTATCTCATATATAAAGCTAATTGTTAGTTTGCGGCGCCTGCGCCAATAATACTTTTGGGGTTTGGCAGGGTTTCGCCGGCCGAGTAAGAGCAACCTTATTTAAGGTTAATCCAACGTTTTGAATTTGAAACAATGGCTTGGGTTTTGTGCAATGCCTGTTGAAAGATTAACGCTTGGTGGAAAGGAAATTGTGCTTGTTGGCACTGCACACATTGGCAAAAAATCCGTTGAAATGGTTAGGCAGACAATTGAATTGGAGAAACCGGAATGCGTTGCCGTTGAGCTTGACAGGCAAAGGTTTGTCCAATTGAAATCCGGCGAGAAATGGCTGGAAACCGACCTGTCAAGAATTGTAAAAGAGGACAAAACATACCTTTTCCTGATAAACGTGCTTCTCTCCAGCATGCAGAAAAAGCTGGGCAAGGAACTTGGAATGACGCCTGGCACTGAAATGCTTGAGGCAATCAAACTGGCAGAGTCCAATGGAATCAGGGTAAGCCTTTTGGACAGGGACATCAGGGTTACGCTGAAGCGGGCCCTGGATGAAATGGGGCTGGTGGAAAAGGCAAGGCTTCTCTTTGAGATAGTGATTTCCTCCTTTCAAAAGCACGAGGCCCTTGACGAGAAGGCCATTGAAAAATTAAAGGAAAAGGACACTCTCAATGCCCTGCTGGCCGAGCTGAGCGAAAAAATGCCCTCTGTGAAAAGGGTGCTTGTTGACGAAAGAGACATGTTTATTGCAGACAGGGTTATGAAGAGCCCTGGTAAAAAAATTCTTGCGGTTGTCGGAGCAGGCCATATTGAGGGAATCAAAAAATATTTGGGAAAGGAAATTGACGTTTCAAAAATTTCAAGAGTCCAAAAGAAGAGAAACATCCTGAGGTTTGCAAAATACCTTGTTCCGGTTCTTGTTGCAGCCCTTCTTGGATACGGACTCTACTCAAAGGGCCTTGGGGCAACCCTTGAGCTCTTTCTCCTCTGGTTCCTTATAAATGGGGTGCTCTCTGCATTGGGCGCTCTTGCTGCTCGCGCACACCCTTTCTCAATTGCCACCGCCTTTCTTGCCGCGCCATTCACTTCACTGCACCCTGCGCTTGCGGCGGGCTGGTTTGCGGCGGCAATGGAGATGAAAATGCGCGGCCCGAAGGTAAGGGATTTCCAGGAGCTTAAGACGCTTGAATCATATGGTGATTTTTCAAGAAACCGCGTAACCCGCGTCCTACTTGTTGCAGCCTACAGCAACCTTGGCAGCACAATCGGGACCATAATAGCCCTCCCCTGCATCCTTTCACTTTTAGGGTAACTAGCTTACTTTTGAGCCAGGGGGAACTTCCTTGTCAACAGTAAGTAAAGCTGTATTGCCGTTAAGGTCTACTGCCAAAAGCATTCCATTGCTTTCAACGCCAGCAATGGTTGCCGGGGCAAGGTTGCTTACAACAACAATTGTTTTGCCCTCCAGCTGTTCAGCAGAGTACTGCGGCTTCAAGCCCGCAACAAGAGTTCTTGGGGAACCCTCTCCAAGGTCAACCTCCAGCTTGAAGAGCTTGTCCTTTCCAGGAATGCCCTCCACCCTAACTATCTTGGCTATTTTCATTTCAAGTTTCTTAAATTCTTCAAAAGAAATCAATCCAATCCCCCCTTTTTGATTATATCAACTACTGTTAGGTCATCATTAAAATCCTTTATCTCTGAAACGGGAATCTCCAGGCTCTTCTCTTTGGACAGGGCACAAACAACCAGCTCCTTCCCTGCAACCATTTCATCAAGCAAAACCTTGACCCCGTAAATTGAAACAGGCGGCAAAAACTTTTTCCTATAGCCGGTCATCTCCTCTACCCTCTCCTCTGGAACGGGCTCAACCCTCTTCCCAAAAGCCTTCTCCACCTTGCCAAAATCAATTGTCGAACTCTTAAGGGTTATTAGCAGAACCTCTTCCTTACCGGCAACAAAAACCCTGCACCTAATCCTGCTTCCAGTGCCACGGCCCTGAACAAGCCTTGCCCTCAGGTTGTTTCCCTCAATAAACTCCTCAAGCACCGCAGGCCCCCAAATTAGCTTATTATTTACATTAATTTATTACAACTTTATATAATATATACTATATCTAAGTAAGGGAATAAGGGAAAGTAAGGGAAAAATCAAAAAAAGAAAAGAAATAAGGGGCAGGCTTTAAAGCCCGCACTCCTTCTTCAGCTCCTCAGCCTTGTCGGTCTTTTCCCACGTGAAGATTTCGTCCTCGTGGCCGAAATGACCGTAAACGCAGGCCTTCCTGAAGATCGGCTTCCTCAGGTCAAGGTACTTAATTATCTCGGACGGCTGCAGCGGGAAAATCTTCTTCACCGCCTCCCGAACCTTCTCTGCATCGCACTTTCCTGTTCCGTGCAAGTCAACGAAAAGGCTTATTGGCTCCCTGCTCCCAATAGCGTAAGAGATCTGAATCTCCGCCCTGTCCGCAATTCCTGCCTTCACAATGTTCTTCGCGATGTGCCTTGCCATGTAGGCTGCCGACCTGTCAACCTTTGTAGGGTCCTTTCCTGAGAAAGCCCCGCCGCCGTGGTTTCCAACCCCACCGTATGTGTCAACAATTATCTTTCGACCAGTGCAGCCTGCGTCAGCCACAGGCCCGCCCAGAACAAACCTTCCGGTATTGTTAATAAAATACTCTGTTTTGTCGTCAATCAAATCGCCGCAAACCGGCTTAATTACCTTTTCCTTTATGTCCTCGCGCAGCTTGTCCAATTCAACGTCAGGGTCGTGCTGTGCGGCAACAACAACTGGGTCTCGTTTGTGGCATAACCCGACATCATTCCCTGGTCTCCTGCGCCCGCCTGGCCCTCTTTCTCGTTAACCCCCATTGCAATGTCAGTGCTTTGCTCGTGAATTGAGGTGAGCACTCCGACACTCTGGTGGTCAAAGCCGTACTCCGGCTTTGTATAACCAATATCCTCAAGCACCTTTCTCACAACCTTCTGCACGTCAACATATGTTTTGGTTGTAATCTCACCTGTAACAACAATAAAGCCCATTCCTGCCATTGTTTCACAGGCAACCCTTGCCGTTGGGTCGTCCTTGATTATCTCGTCAAGAACTGCATCGCTTATCTGGTCGCACACCTTGTCAGGGTGCCCCTCCGTCATTGCCTCAGAGGTAAACAAAAACTTTCCATTGGTTCTCATCAAACACCACTCCCGAATTTTTCATTTTTTATTACACAGTGTTAAATAAAAGACATATCAAACAGGCCAAATTAGGTTTAAAACAGAATGTTTTTTGACAGAATTATTCCAATATGAATTTAAACTTTGCCCAGGCAATTCCACTATGCTCCCGGACCTTTCTGAAATAAGGCTGCTCAGAAAAAGGCAGAACCTCACCCAGTCAGAGCTTGCCTCCCTCAGCGGCGTATCGCAGAGCCTTATCGCAAAGCTTGAGGCAGGGAAAATAATCCCAAGCTATGACAAGGCAAAGCGCCTGTTTGACATCCTTGAAAGGATTCACGAGGAAAAAACCCCAAAGGCAAAGGACGCAATGACAAAAAGGGTTTTTCACGTCAACGAATCAGACTCAATAAAGTCAGCGGTAAAAACCCTTGAAAAGCACGGCCTCTCCCAGCTGCCTGTTCTCAAAAACGGGCAAAGCGTTGGCCTTGTAACAGAAAGGGGCCTGCTTGCAAAAATCAACGCAGGCGCAGACCTCCAAAAGGACAAAGTTGCGGACGCAATGGAGGAAGCCTGCCCAACAATTCAGGAGAGCACGCCCCTGCAGGTTGTTTCACAGCTTCTCCACTACAGCCCGGCGGTTCTGGTGAAAAAGCGGGGAAAAATAAGCGGCATTCTCACAAAGTCCGATTTGCTCAAGGCAATGCTCAAGAAATAGCCCAAATTGCCCCAAAAACCCCAAAAAACAGCCCTCAACGATAGCTTTAAATACTTCGGCAGCGGGAAGTATATAACAGACTTTAGTTAATCAGTGAAGTCTGCTTGCCTTGGGAGTTTTTGAAAAATGAGATATCTCTTTGCAGTGATTGCGTTGATGGCCGTCTTTGCTTCAGCATACGCCATTGAAGTTAACAGCCCTGGAACAGTCTACCTGTACGACGAGGCCAAAGAGATTAGCGTTAAAATTGTCAATGTTGAGGAAACCGCGCAGGATTTCTCAGTTGAATTTACTGCCCCAACCCGCTTTGAGGTAAGCCGGGACTCGGGAACCGTTGCAGGCAAGAGAAGCGAGACAATTTCAATCACCGTTTTTCCAAGAAGCGACCTCAAAGGCCAAACATACCAAAGCAAGCTTGAGATAACCCTTGGAGACAAAAAGTTTGTTAAAAATATAAACCTTGTTTTCAGGGCCACGCAAAAAGAAGGCACAGCCCCTGAAGATCACCCCCCTCAAGAGCCTGAAACAACCGGCCTGACAGGTGGATTGTTTTCCCTGGGCGCAATGCCTGGCCTAACCCCAGAACTTACATTCAATGTAGTGCTTGGCCTTATTGCGGCAATTCTGCTTATTGCGTTCATCGCAAGATTCACCAAAAGAATGGGAGGCCTTTAAATGAACCACAAAATCATTGTTTCAATGTTCCTGCTGCTGCTTACGGCAAACTGCTTTGCAAGCGTTTCAGTTTACTCTGACACAGACACTGTTTTCATCAACAGAAACGCCTCAATCGGGGTCCCAATAACAATTGAGAACAATTTTGACGAAGAGGTTTGCCTTGAGCTCTCCGGGGAAACAGACTCAAGCTACGTTAATGCAGTCCCCTCATTGGACGAAATCTGCCTTCCGGCCAACTCCCAGACAAGCCTTGCACTAAGCATTTCAACGGTTGACGCGCCAAGCACAACCTACTTTGCGGTAATTCTGGCAGAAAGCACTGGCATTGCCTTCGCCTTCCATTCAATTGAAGTGAAGGTTTTGAGCCAGCCAACAATTGAAATAACCCCTTTTGACGCAGATGTCTGCAGGGGCGAGAGAGATTACTTCTCAGTCCTGATAAAAAACAATTCATCCGGCTTCAAGAACCTAAGGCTTTGGGCGGACAACGAAATGCTTCTCCCATACTTCAGCCCAAACGAAATCACGCTTGATTCATTTGAGGAAGAGTATGCAAGGGTTTACATCCACACAAGCAGAAGCACCCAGCCTGGAAACTACAGGGTAAGCCTTTTTGCCGAATCAGACTCAGAACAGGCAAAGAAGATTGGAACAATCCGCGTAAAGGACTGCCTGGAGGAAGACATTGATTTCTCAATTGACGTTTCAGACGGCTGCCAGTACCTTGAAAAGGGAGAAGAGGAAAGGGTTAGTTACACCGTAAAAAACCTCTCTGACGAGGAAATCGAGCTAAGGGTTGCGGTACTCAGCGATTTGCCCGCAGATTACGACCGCAGAATCACGATTGAGGAAAACGAGACAAGAACGTTCAAAATAGAGGTTGCCCCAAGGAAGTCGGACGAAACAGGCAGGCACGACATTGACCTGGTTGTCTGGGACGAGGACTCAGGCGAAACAAGGGAGGCCTCAAAGTGCGTTTACGTTAGAAAGGCCGGGGCCAGCGAGGTCGAGGTTGTAAACAACCATTTGGAGATTGCGCAGTGCCTTAGCGAGGTATTCACAATCCTCGTAAAGAACAAAGGCGAATATGAAGAGGAATAAAGCATAAGAGCCCTTGACCTGGACGAGGACACCATAAACGTTTCAATCTCTGGCAAAAGGTTTGAGCTTGACGAGGGAGAACAGAAATATGTTTACATTTCAGTTACAACCTCTGAGGACACAGAGCTTGGATTCTACGAGTTTGACCTGGTGATTAATGCAGACTCCGAAACATTCACTGAAACCCTTGAGTTTGAAGTGATTGAGGAAAAACCGGAGAGAAAAGAGGACCTTGAAATTGTGTCATTTCCAACCCAGGTGAGGATTGACGGGGAAACGGCCTTCATTGTTTCAGTCAGAAACAACTCAGAGGAGGAATTTGAGGCATCGGTCAGAATTGTGGGCCTGCCGCAGGGGGCCTCTTCAGAGAGCATTGAGAATATTTCACTTGAACCCAACGAAACAGCCGCACTGCAGCTTTCCATCAACGCAGGAAACCTTGCCGACGGAATTTACTCCGCGCAGATTGAGGCCAAAACCAGTGAGTTTGCC
The DNA here is from genome assembly GCA_017609945.1 of Candidatus Iainarchaeum sp. Taxonomy (GTDB): domain Archaea; phylum Iainarchaeota; class Iainarchaeia; order Iainarchaeales; genus JAFCCZ01. The sequence continues at coordinate 3,973 of JAFCCZ010000010.1, read as the reverse complement.
GCAACCGAGGACTTTGAATTTGTAGTTGGCGGGGAAACCGCTGAAACCGGCAAAAGCCAGGAAGAGGAAGAGCCGGAAGACCAGTTCCTTGCCGGCCTGGTTAGCGCCGGCAGCAATGTGCTGCTTGGCCTTGTTACACTTGCAATAGTAATTTCTTTAATCCTTTTGTTGGGGAAAGCTATTGGGGGATACCAAAAAAACGAAGTTAAGCCCAAAGAGGCTTGGATGGGGGTTAAAAAATGAATAAAGGATTTGTTTTTCTTGGAATAGCAATAATGCTTTTCGCAGTCTTTACCGCGGGGGTTAAGGCTGTAGAGCTTGAGGGGGATTTTTCGCTTCAAACAGACTGCTTTACCCCTGACCAGGAGATTTACACGCTTTCAAACAACACTTCAAGCCAGCACACTTACACTATAACGGCTGTTGGGGAAAACGCTGACTGGATTAACCTTAATGGCAAGTGGATTGGGTCACAGGCCCTGACAGTAACCCTTGGCGCAGGCCAAAGCACAGAGCTTGTTGCCTTTGTAAAGCCCCAGAGTTGCTATATCCAGCCAGGCACCTACGAAGTAAGGGTAAGGGTTGAAAATGGAGAGGTTGAGGAATTTGTAATAATTGTTATTGTTTTAAGCACAAGGGAACTTGAGCTGGACGTCAGCCCAAACCAGATTTCCCTTGAGCAGTGCGGGGAGGAAACATTCACAATTGAGCTTGAGAACACCGGAAAAAGCAATGAAAGGGTTTTGCTCAGTGTTTCAGGAATTCCGTCCGCCTGGGCGGACTTTGCACAGCAGGAGTTTGTGCTTGAAAAGAATTCCAAGAGAACGGTTGAAATGAAACTCGGCCCCGCCTGCAGCGCGGCCGTAAAAGACTACAGGTTTGAGGTTGTGGCAGGAATTGAGGGAACCTCATTTACCGCAAGAGAGGAAATGCTTCTTGAAATGGTTGACGCGCAGGACATCGCAATCTCAGCCAATGCCCTTAACGCGTGCAACGACGCCCCCTCAACAGGAACAATTGAGGTAAAGAACAACGGAAACCTGGAGGACGACCTGAAGCTCAGTGTTTCAGGCCTTGACTGGGCCTCGTTGGAGGTTGGAAAGATTTCAGTTGAAGCAGGCCAGACCGCAGAGATTACAGTTAACTTTGAGAAAAGCGATGTTGCAGAGGGAAGCTATGCTTTCACAGTCAGTGCGCACAGCAACAAATTCAACAAGGACACCCTTGAAACGTTCAACGTTAACGTTAGCGACTGTTACAGCGTTTCCATTGAAAGCGTTGAGGTTGAAGGCGAGGAAGGCAGGTCCTGCCTTGAGGAAAACCCAACCTACAAATTTAGTTTGGTAAACGGGCAGACCGAAACCATTGAGCTTGACGCAAGCGTCAGCGGAATGAACGCCGCAATAAGCCCTGCAAAGGTTTCAATTCCCGCAGGCGAATCCAGAGAGCTTGAAGTAGAACTTGATTTGGCCGGCGAAACAGCCGGCGAGAAAGAGTTCTCGCTCCTGCTTGAGAGCAGGCACTTCAGCCTAAGCCAGGTTTACAGCCTGGCGGTGGAGGACTGCTTTGCGGTAGAGGTTGACTACGGTGGGCTGACCGAGGCCATTGACGTCAACGCAAACTGCGAGGCAGAACCAATCACGGTAACAATTAAGAACATTGGAACCAGGGCGAACACGGTTAACGCCAGGGTTTCCGGAATTGAGTGGCTTTACATTGAGCCAACTGCGGAAACCCTGCAGCCCGGTGAGGAAAGAGGAATCTTTCTTTACATTTCCCCACCCTATGACATAAAAGAGGGCCTGCACGAGGCAAGCCTTTCAGTTGAGGCAAGGGACCTCTCAGAAAAGCAGGGCATTGCCGTAAACGTTTACGGCGGGCTCTATGCCGATATGGGGAAAGCAAGCGTTTCAGCTGACGCAGAGCTCAGGAACCTGCTTGAGGAGGTTGACAAAACCGTTGAGGTAACCGTTACAATCTCCAACGACAGCAACGCTTTGCTCAGAATTGAGGACATCAATGTCCTGAACTTTTACTCAGAGCACGTGTTTGAGGAAACAACCCTTCAGCCGGGAGAGGAAACAACCGCTGTTGTGAAACTCTACCTGGGAAAGAGCTGGGCCCTTGACAAGTTCACTGTTCCAATCCAGTTCCTCACAAACAAGGGAACCGTTACACGCGATGTTGAGGTAAGCCTTAGCGAGGAAGAAGAGGGAGAGGATCAGGAAGCAGCCGCGCAGGTTGGCTTGTTCTCCCTTGGGAACGCAAAGGACGCCTTGCTTGTTGGAATAGCGGTGTTGGTTATTGCTTTGGTTGTAATGATCGGGCTCAGAATGAGCAAGCCGCAGCCAAGCGCAACCCTTTCAAGCCTTGCAGAGCAGGTTCACGCGGAACCAGGCAAAAAGCTTGAGGAAATAGGCAAGAAAAAGAAAAAGGGCGCTAGAAAGAAGAAATAAGGCGCCTTTCTTTACTTCTTTTCTACTGAATAAAGGTCCCAGACTAACCTTTGGTCAATGCACGCAAGGCATTGGAGAATTGAAGAGCACTCTTTGCACACTTCACTTAAAGGGGGCTTGCCAGGATCGCCGCTAGAAAACGTTGAGCCTGCAAAAGGGTTTACAGTCCCTACATTGAGCACAGGGCCAGAGCTAGGTGTTGTAGCACTAGGCCCAAGTGTAGGCGCAGTAGGAGTAGTAGGGGTTGTTGCAGGGGTTAATGTATCAAAGCCTGGCCCCTCAATTGTTGGGCCTGGGGCATTCACAAAAGAAACTATTAACAAAATGGCCAAAAAAATAAAGTATTTCTTCATTTTATCATCTCTTCGTTATTTCACTTTCAGGGAAAGTCCATTTTTGCACCAGTGGATTGTATGGCTTTCCGGTGTCCTTGTTTTTAAAGTTGAACACGACCTCAAATTTGTCACTTGAGTTTATTCCCTTGAACACGATGTATTCTTTCCCGCTGTGGCTTTCAACCACAACTTTTATGCCGCCCCCCTTTACAACCATTGCCGAAGCAATCGCGGCATAAGAGGCATCAATCTTTTTCGATTCCAAGGTGGCAATGGCTGAAGCCGGGAAACGATAGTAGTAATCCCCTGTAGCGGCCCCAGTCGGGGGAGTTACTGGAGAGGTTCTTTTTAGCTCTAATTCAATAGGCTTGTTTTTTGACACATCCGAATACGCGGTGAACTTCTTTGGGTCCATTGCAAATGGTCCAAGAGTGGGGTCATCAGGAACAATATATTCAACGGTATAATCCCCAGGAACAAGCAAGAATCTCCAACCACATCTACCTGGTTCGTCTTTGTACTTTCCTTTCGCTATCTCTTCCGCAGTGAATTGTTTATTATAAACATATTTTCCACTTACAAGATCCTTTATTTTTATTAAGCCCTTATCATCGCAGGGAAACTTGAAAGTAACCCAGTTTTTACTAGCTTCAGCCGCAGTTGTTGCAGCAATCTTGCGGGCAGCCTCTTTTCCAAACTCTCCTCTACGCCATGCCCAAAAATCCTTCAAAGCAGCCCTGACACGGGACGCGGTATAGGCGTTCTTTTTAAAACCGGCACCGTGCACATAAACCCCCTCTCTGCCACCTGAGTCCTCCTGCTCTGTGGCTATTGCATAACCATATGCCGTACTCGAGGTAGTATCCCAGTTTCCCCAAATTGAAGGGGTTTCAATAGTCACAGTATGATCAAATTGCTTCTTCCAAGCAATTGGGCCTACGGGTGACGCCCTAAAGTCCCTCCGATAAGTGGTATATGAATAGCCTGACTTGAATTCATATTTCCAAAGTGGGACATCACTACCCCCTGGATTTTGGGCTGTCAAAATTAATTTATCGCCGTTAAAAAAATTCTTGTTGATTTTTTGGGTGGCTATCAGTTGGGGCTTCTGCTCAAACAGGCCCGCGCCAACTCCTTTTTTGTAAAGGACGTGATAAGTAGTTTTAGGATACTCACTCTTGG
>JAFCCZ010000080.1 GCA_017609945.1 Candidatus Iainarchaeum sp. | reverse complement strand
CGGTTTAAGCTGTACGACTCTGCAGGCGAGAAAATTGAGTCAGAGGAGGGCAACGACAGGTATGTTTTTCAGCTAAGGCCTGGGCAATACCGATACGAGGTTGACGCTCCGCAATACAAGACAAGAAAAAGCCTGTTTGACGTTTCAGAGTCAGGACGGGAGGAAATAGTCCTTGAAAAGGACTGGGATGTTGAGATCGTTGATTTTGAGGACACCTTCCCAAGCCAGTGGATTGCCGGGCAAAAGCGAATGGTTGAATTCCAGGTAAAGAACGATGACAGCATACCGCGCGACATTTTTGTGCTCTTCGAGGGAGACCTTGAAGACTGGACCAGCACCAGGGAGGTAACAATTCCTGCAAAAAGCACGCAAACCGTTGCGTTTGAGGTTTCAATCCCACGAGACCTGAAATTTGACAGGAAGGAACAAAAGTCAGGCAAGGAATTAACTGCAAAGGCAAGGATAAAGGAAACCAAGGAAAAGCAGGAGAAGGACTTCACGCTATTCTCCGCACCGGAAATTGAGTTTAAGATAAGCAGCTTCCCGAAGGGGATGGATGCAGGGGAGGTCAATACAAGGGCAAAGGTGAAAATAGAGAACGACAGCGACTTTCCGATTGAAAACCTTATCCTCACTATAGAGGTGCCTGAGCGGGCCCAGAGCTGGTTCCAGTTCCAGGAAAAGGTCGGTGAACCAGAGGCATGGATAATTAGCATTCCAAGAATTGACGCAGACTCGGATGTAACAAAGACCGTGAGAATTGACGTTGCACCAACAGCAGAGGTTGAAACAATAACCGGAAAGGTTGTGCTGAGCGCAAGTTTCATCCAGCCAGCTCTTGAGGAAACTTTTAACCTTGAAGTTGAGAACACTGCAGACTTTGGATTGGAACTAACCGCAAGGGACACAGTAAAGGTTGACTGGGACCCGCTAACCAGCGATTTTGAGGAAATAATTGAAGAAGTTAAGGTCAAAAACGTTGGGGATATTGCGCTTGAGGGAATCAGAGTAACTGTCAAAAACTCTTTGGTCTGCAGCACGGACTGGATTGAACTGGTTCAGGAAAGCGTTCCACTGCTTGAGCCAAGGAAAGACTACGAAATTACCATGAAAGTGTCGGCTCCGATCGCACAGAGGGGAAACGAGAACAGGATGCTGTGCAAACTTGGTTACAGGTACTACAACCCGCTTGCAGGCAATCCGGGGCAACCCGATTTCAAGGAAGGCGAAATGGAAGGGGAAATTTCCATAGAGCCGCAGCCTGACTGATTATGAGAGAGAGCGCGGGAAGGGCCATCTCACAAAGGTCAAATTTCCTTGCCCTTCTTTTTCCAACTATCTTCGATTTTCTTTCTCTCTAACCACTTTTTGAAAGTCTTTCATGAACTTTGACCTTGGCCCGGCCACAAGTATGCTTTCATCGTTTTTCTTAAACTCGCGTATCTTTTCTTCAAGTGGCAAAGGGGATTTTGAAATTTCCTCGTTCCTCTGAAGGTACTGATCAACAAGTTTCCTGTCTCGCTCCTCTTCCTCACTTCTCTTTTTGAACGGCCGGATAATTTTCAATCCACTCGTTCTACAATGCTCTTGTCTATGTCGCGAACGCTCAACTCGGGAATCAACTTATTGAAATTCATAATTATAAAAATACCGCAAAGAAATAGTTAAAAGCAAGTTATACCTTTTGGTTCAAAGTTCTTTCTGCAAGCCCCGGGAGGGATTTGAACCCTCGACCCCTTCTTTACGAGAGAAGTACTCTACCACTGAGCTACCGGGGCGATTAGTGCGGTAAAAGAATTGGTTGGCAAGGGTATTAAAGCTTTTTCAGGGGCCTAAAGAGTCTTTACAAAGTACTCTGTTTTGCCGGCCTGCCTGAAACCCATGCTTTCAAGGAGTTCGGCCTCGTGTCTGCCAAAACCGCTCCTGGCAACAAGAGACTGCTTTCCCCCAGCCCTTGCCAGTTTCTCAACGTTTCCAAAAAACCAGCGAACGATTGTGTTACCGTGACTCTTCTTAAGAGCTTCACTCTGAACGCCAGCACTTACCACCCAGGCTTTTGAAGCATTAACCCCTAAAACCTTAGCTTTTAGTGGGCCCCAACTTGACATTGCAACAAAGCCCCCGGTTGGGACCCCCCTGTGAATTCTCAAAAGCCCGCTGTGGAATTGTTTTTTGTCATAGCCCCATCTTTCAAGCGCAAAGCGCTTTCTGCCAATAGCAACAAGAACCTGCTCTGACTTAAGCTTGTACCTTCTCATAATGTGTTTTGGCGGGCGAAAAAACATTGGCTTTGGCTTTGCGCGAGAAGCGCCTTTTCCTCCCGGCATTTTAAAACTTTTCCTTTTCGCTCTGCAGTTTCCAGAGAAGCTCTGCGAGCTCTTCAACCTTAACCCGCTTTTGCTCCATTGAATCCCTGTCGCGCAGGGTAACAGTATTGTCCTTCATGGTGTCGTAGTCAATTGTTATTGCGTAGGGCACACCAATCTCGTCAATTCGCGCATACCTCTTCCCAATGCTTCCCTTCTCGTCAAACACCACGTCAAAGCTGTACTCGTTCAATTCATTAAAAATCTCACGGGCCTTTTCAAGCAGGCCGTCCTTTTTAACTAAAGGGAAGACGCCGCACAGGAAGGGCGCAATCTTTGGCGGAAGCATTAGATAAATCCTTTCCTCTTTGCCGCGCTTTTCCTTCCTGAAAGCAAGGTCCAAAACAACGTAAAAGGCGCGGTCAATTCCCGCCGAGAGCTCGAATATGTGGGGCACAAACTTTTTGCCGCCCTCGTTAACCGAGAGATCCTGCTTGCTTTGCTTTGCGTGACCTGCCAAATCGTAATCTGTCCTGTAGTTGCAGGCCATTAGCTCAATCCAGCCAAGATCTGTTTCAACCTCAAAGTCCCAGGTTTCCCTTGCATAAAAGGCCTTTTCGTCCTTGTCCAGTCCGCGAAAGCGCATTTTTTTTACCGGAATCCCGAGTTTTTCGTAAAACTGCTGAACGCGCGCAAGATAGTATGCAATGAATTTTCCCGAAACAGTCTTCTTTTTGGCAGCCTCGCTGCAGGAAATGCCCTTGGTTCCTTTGGCGCCGTCCGGCCAAAGGTTTAGCTTGTAATCTTTAACCTCTTCAAAGAGCGGCACTTCGTCAATCTTGTCCTGGTCAAAGAAAATCTCAACCTCCATCTGCCCAAACTCGCGCTGCCTTAACAGGGTGTTTCTTGGCGCGATCTCGTTCCTAAAGCTTTTGCCCGCCTGCGCAACTCCAAGCGGAAGGTCTCCGCGGTGGTTCTTGTAAAGCCGCCTGAAATCAAGGAAAATGCTCTGACAGGTTTCAGGCCTCAAATAAGCTTTTTGGTCGCCTGTTGCACCAATGTCCAGGCCCATCATCATATTGAACTTTTTTACCTTGTCAAAGTTTTTGCCGCCGCACTTTGGGCAGGAAACCTTGTGCTTTTTAATCATTGAGTCAAGCTCTGCAGTTGCAAGGCTCTCCGGAACAATGTCGTCAATCTTTTCAGCAATAAGCTTGTCCGCCCTTGACAGGGAGTGGCATTTCTTGCACTGAACTATTGGGTCGTTGAAATTGCTTAAGTGGCCTGAGGCCTTGAAAACGTCTTCCGGCAGAATCTGCGCGCCGTCAATCTCAACCATGCCCTCTTTTTCAACAAGCTCTTTTCTCCACAGGTCAACAAGGCGCCGCCTAACCGCCTGGCCAACCGGTCCAAACTCCCAGAATCCGGCAAGCGCACTTGAGTAAATTTCCGCGCTCGGGAAGAAAAGCTCCCTTCTCAGAGCAAGGTTGTTAATCTCGTCTTTCGGCATAAAACCACTAATTAAACTACATTTAATAGATTTTTTAAAGCATTCCCCCCAAAAATAAGTGTTATGCCTGGCAAAAACATTGAGGAACTGAGAAAAAGGCTTATTGGCAAGGCCAAAAAGAAAGTGCAGAAAAAGTACGCCGGGAGAGAAAGCCACGCTGCCAGGGCTGTTGGGGTATTGCAGGAGCTTGACGGCTGCTTTAACCTGCTTTCAGAGCACTGCATTGAATGGTATTCCATGCACTTTCCCGAAGTCGGAAGATCCCTAAAGGACAACCAGGCAATCCTAAACCTGCTATATTTCGTGGG
>JAFCCZ010000079.1:3702-7873 GCA_017609945.1 Candidatus Iainarchaeum sp. | reverse complement strand
TAAACAAGAACTAGATCGTGCAGTCTTGCCATCCTGTCAACCATCTTTGGATTAACCTCAAGGCCTGCTCTAGCGGCCGCGTCGGCAATTGTGACAGCAAGCTGCCTAACGGTTTCAACGTGCCTGTTGAGAGCGGGGTCGGAAAAGAATCTCCTGCGGATTGCCTTGACCTCGGCAAGGGAGGGAATCTTCTTGCGCTTCCCGCCCTTGGCCTTTGCCGCAGCGTCTGCCTTTCGCCACAACTTCTTAACGGCCATATAAGTAGTGCGCAGGCGAAATATTTAAATTCTTTCCGCGCAATCAATTAAGTATGAATGCACATCGGGCCCCTGGTGGAAGGAAAACAAGGTCTCCCTCCGCACTAGGAAAAAACGTGGCAGCGGTCAAAGCAGAGGCAGCAAGAATGCTTGGCGGAAGGAAAATCTCACACGACGCAGAAGTGAAATTACACGTACTTCTACTGAACAAAAGACGCCCTGGCCTAAGCATTGAACAAAGGCGCGAAATTGAGGCAGAAATTGCAGGGCTTTTAGCGCAAGCCTTCAAACAGAAATAAACTACTTTTTGCCCTTTTTCACTGGTTTGGATTTTGATTTAGGTTTTGGGGGAGAGGCTCACTTTGCCGGGGTTTTAGGGTTGGCGACAGGCTTTCCCTTTTTGCCGGTTTTCTTCTTTTTGGGCTCCGATTTGTAGCCCTTGTGGGGCTTTCCAAGCTCTGCTATAAGCTGCCCAAAACTCATGTTGCTGAACTCTTGCCTTCTCCCCTTTGGATCAGAAACCACGGTCAAAGTGTCAGACAAAATAAGGGAGAACACGTGCTTCAAATTCTTAATTTCAGGGGCTTCCTTTTTAGGCATCAGAAATATTAGAAGCAGGCAGTATATATTTGTTGCCCTATTATGTATCATATTTATACATAACTATAGGTTGTTTTAACAATTTCCCTGCTCCCTTTTGATTGAAATGGGACGAATAAGCATCAAAATAGGCGATTTAGAGGTCTTTGCAGACACCACAGAAGAGAACCCTGGCACGGTTAAAGCCATTTTGGAGAATTTGCCGGTTAGGGGAGAGGCCCAGCGCTGGGGAGAGGAAATATACTTTTTCGTGCCGTTTGATATAGCCAGAGAGGCTAACAAATCCCTGCGCCAGGAGTGCGAACCAGGGGAAATCGGCTTCTGGCCGGAAAACCCCGCCTTGGCGATTTTCTTTGGAAAAACGCCTGTTTCAGAGGGAGACAAACCAAAAGCTTATTCTCCGTGCGCTTTCTTCGCGCGACTTCAGGAACCATTTGACAAGGTCGCGCTCAACGCTGTAAAGAATGGCTTGGAAATAATCGTTTCCAAGGCAGAATAGGCCTTGACTTCTACATAACAGCTATCTGTTTCTAGCGGCATTTCGGTGAAAACGCCGCTCCCTTCCAAGCCACCTCACACTTCCACTATTCATTTTTTGGGGTCATTTTTGAGCCTTTTTTGAAAATTTGCGAGGGCGAGACGCCGTATAAACCGGGATATACCTGAATCGGTAGGGTAAATGCAGTATACTGGGGCTAGGGGGTGAAACAAGGCGTTCTACGCGTTTTGCGGCTTTTTCCAAGGCACATTACAAGGGAGAACTAGGGTAGAGAGCCCTTATTCAAGTACTTTGGGGGGCTTTGATATAGGAAGTGGCCTGGAAATCAAGGGAGCGACTGTTTTGAAAAATAGCACGCGGAAATCGAAATTGTTATATTTGAGTTATGTAGAAGTATATTCTACGGGACGTGGGTTATGCGGGAATTTGTTTGAATATTTTCTCTTCCGCAGTGCGAATTCCTTTCGGGGACAAAACTACTGTTTTAGCCACCGAGTCATATTCTACTAGCTTTTGTTTATGCATGGAGCGTAATACATCCCGCCTAAACACTGAAGAATTACTATGTTCAACCCAGTTAAAAATATCGGCTTCTGAAACTGCTTTAGGGTATTCATTATAAAGTGCTGCAAGGGTTTTGTTATGGAAGTTCAACTTAATATCCAATATACGTTTCTTATTGCCTACTTCCCAAACTATGGGAAGTTTCTTTTCAATCAAACCTTCAACTATTCTTTGAGCTTCCTTAGTTGTTGTATTGTGAAAAAGTCTAACAAGCTCCGCTACTAACCAATCACTACAAGCCACTATTAACGTGGCATCCATATGATTGGGGTCCACGTCACCCCCAATATGACATACTCCTCGTTTATTTCTTATTTTGTATAGGGCAGATATAATCTTTGGGATGTGAAAACGAATAGAGCCATTAAAGTCTGACAAGTTCTCGAATTTCTTTGTTGAATCTTCGAAATTTTTAATATCTGCCCCCAAGGGGGTATATTTCCCTGTTGTGTGCCATTCAAGTATTCGAAAAAGCACCTCACATAATTTTGCAGCATCTAATTCGGCCGGTTCAAAACGAGCTTCATAGAAATTTTGCTTTACTTTGGTATATTCTTTTTTAAGTTCGGTTATTAATCCAGTAGGCATATGCGAGAAAAGGCTCTCAAAACTAGGGCGATGTTTCATTCTAATCGGCTTTTTGTAATGCTATGTTTAGTCGTTCAACCTCTCCCTCTCCCTTTGGAGCCAGGGCGATTCCTTCTTTGCCTTTTTCTTTAAGGATGAATAGCTTTTTTTTAAGGCTAGAGGTTGCATTGTTTATAAGTGATGTGTCCACATTGTTTTTATTCAACAGTCTGGAGAGCATAGTAGTAGTGAGGGAATCAACTTCCTTTTCTTGCATTGCCGATAAAAGCAATAAAATTGCATTACTCTGTATTTCTATTCGGTTATTGCCGGGCACATGTTCTACAAAGTAGGGTTCGCCAGCTCTAAATCTAATATACGGGTGCGAAGTAGGGTTAGCTGTTTTAATTGGTTTTTGTGAAAATACCTCTTTCTCAAGCAAAAGGACGCGATTTTCAATGTCTGCAAACCTTTCCTCGGGGGTCATTTTAAAACTCCCCCTTTAATTTTGTTATTGCATAATTTGCAATGATGTATTTTCCTTTGATTTTGGTCAAGTGTTCCAGGGTCAAAACTAGTCTTTTTGCTTTACTAAGTCCAATACCCCCGATTTTACTAATTTCGGTTGGGCCGAGGCCCTCTTCTTCGATTATTCCTTTGGCAGAAAGTATCTTTCGAGCTAGCAGTAGGGCCCAGATCTTCTGTTCATCAGTTAACTCATGGAATTGTGAAGTTGGGATTATTGTGCCATCCTCTACAATAGTTAAACGATTTCCTACTATGCTTGCAACCAATTCTTTGTCAATCGCATCACTCTTCTTTTTGATTAACTCATCAAATGGGTCTTTAACAAGGGTATCTTCACTCATTTTTTCAGCTCCTTATCCAAAATTTCTTTGATTTGGGTCATAGCGAATGCTGGTACGGTATAGGCCCCCTGGATAGCAATTACAAGTCGCCTATTGGCTAGATTTCTAAGCGTCGGGTTTACACTGCCAACACTTAATCCCGTAAGTCCCTGGAGCTCTTTTGGGTTTGTAGATTCGGTTACTGTTTCTACTTTTCGGGCCAAGGCTTTTTTTGCGAGAAGCGCAACCAATATTTTTACGGTAGTTCCTAATTTGTAGAAGGGAGGGAGAAAGTGAATCCCGCCCCCGGCTGTTAGCTGGACAAATGTTTTAAGTACTGAAACAAGCAGTTCAGAGCTCATTGTTTGCTCTTCATCCACAAACAGTTCATCTAGAGGGTCTGTCATTTAAATCACTAATTATAATTTTTTTACTCTCTATATTAATATTGTTGTAGGTTATATATAAACCTTCCGATTAACGATTATTGTGATTTTTTCAATATCGTGTTGGGAACTGAGACATTGTTTTGTGGCATTGTTCATATGGAATTGACTCTCCAAACGCCGCCGCCTTAATCCCCAACGCCTTTGCATGTTTGCATAAGCGAACCTTTCCTTCTACCCCCCGTATTCCATTTCCGCATGCACCACGCCATACTCCTCATACGGTTCTGAGACCACTTTGAAGCCGCTTTTTTTGTAGAATTCCTGTGCTTGTTCTTGGCTTCTGGTCCAGATTCGGTTGGGCTGGCTTTTTTTATTCCCCCCCTTATCTCCTTTTACCCCTTAGGGTAGGGCCAGTTTTTTAATTCTGGCAATCTTTTCCCTTCCGTT
>JAFCCZ010000079.1:0-3665 GCA_017609945.1 Candidatus Iainarchaeum sp. | reverse complement strand
CAGTCCCTCAAGTGCTTTTTGCAGTAAATTGCTTGCCTTTCAACAACGTCCAAGCGCTCGGTTCCCTTCATGTTTAATCATTTAGCCTAAATTTCCTTATTAATGTTTTTATTTCGTTAACTTTGTCCTCGTCAAGCTTTTCAGAGTAAATTATTCTCAGGTGCCTTGCGTCCTCCAAGTCCTTTGGAGACTTCAACAATTCCTCCTTGAAGGCAATGTTTGTTTCAATTGTTGAAAAATAGAACGGGAGTCCGGTAAGTGGCAATTTTGTTCTCTCGGCCAACTGCTTTTCGTCCAACGGGTCTTTCGCCATCTTCATCTCCATTTCAGGAACAAAAAGGCCCTTTCTTACATAGCGAAGACTAAGGTTCTCCTCTAAATAATCGTTGAAAAGGTCTTTTGGGGCCGTGCCCTGCAGACACTCAAAGCCGGCTTCAACAAGGTTGCAGTGAAGCCTGTCAAAGGACTCCAGTGAAATTCTTTCAATTATCAAGTCAATGTCCTCAGTGCCCCTGGCTCGGCCATGGGAAATAACAACAAACCCGGAAACAACTGCATACTTTAACTCGTTCCTGTCCACAACCGCCAAAAAATCCTCTACAAACTCGTTCAACAAGCTCTTGTCTTTTACCTCGCGCTCCATGACAAATATGTTGCCTCAAACCATTTAAAACCGCTTTGAGAGAGTGGGTTTCCAGTGAACTGTCCAAGAAATTGCGGTTATTTCCTGCGGACCTCTGCCCTCAAACATCGTGCAACGCATTATTTGTTTATCCTTGGCAGCACGATGAACGCAAACACCGCGGTTACTATTGCAAACCCCCAAAAAATCAGGGGGTCGATGTAGGCAGTTATGGAAAGAATCAGCGTAGAAACAAGCGCAACTATGAGAAAAACTATCAGAATTTTAAGGACCTTTTGATTCATAAAGAACGATTGAATTATGCTGAAAACTGTTATAAAACAAGCCAGAAAAACTTTTTGCCCTTTCCATTGAAAAAAGGGAGCCTGTCCAAGAAATTGCGTTCCTACAAGCTCATGTACACGAATTCAAGTACAACCCCAAGAAAGATGTAGCCTGCTGTGAACGCGTTCAGCCCAAAGCCGGGAAATATGTTTACCCCGCCGGCGTGAGCTGTCTCCAGTAGGATTACTGCTGCCATCGTAATGGCCACCGCTTTCCAGATTTTCTTAAACAATTGCATCACACAAAGAACAGGTTGTACAAAACAAACGCCCCAATGAACTGCAGTTCTGACACAATTATGAGCTTTTGCTTGAGCTGCGGGGTTGCCTCTGCAAAAATCAACAACGCCATTTTTGAAATGTAGTAAACCGCCAGAAACCCCCCAACAAACAAAACCGCCCCACCGACTGCCGCAAAATCCATCCAAAACCAGATCATAAGGCAAAGCACTACAAAGCCCTTCAAAACGCCTTTTCCGGCCATGAAAATGTGCATTACCGCATAGAAGGCAAACAGGTAAAACAGGTTGCTTAGCACCAAGTCAACAAACCACGGAATGTTCAAAGACAGCAGGTTTGAAATAAACTGCAACAGCATAGATAGATTGCTGCCGCCAGACTATTAGGGAATTTACCCTTACATTTAAGGTTTTGGTGTTTTTCTGGTTGCGCACGCAAATTTTTGGGGTTTTGAAGAACAGGTTTTTTATTCTACTTGCCACAATAATCTTTGGTATGAAAAAGGGAAGGCCTAAGAGAACGCAAACAAGCCCTGAAAGAAAGCGGCCCAGGAAAGGCCGCAAGGGAGGAAAAACAGAGCTTAGTCCTCGAAGATATAGACAAAAATTGGACAAGCTTTTTCAAGCATACTGCAGATCCTTTCCCCCGGAGCAAGCACTGCAAAAGGCTAGAGCGGCCATGCAGAAATCCTATGTCTCAAAACCGCCCCCTAAAAAAAAGTTTTAACTAATGGCCAGGCAGTCTTCACTTAATCTGCTTAATTAAATCAGGCATTACCTTTTGCTCCGCCCTCTTCAAGTGCTCTCTAAAGGTTTGCACCGAAACCCCCATTGCCTTGGAGAGTTTTGCAAAATCTGCCCTCTTTGGCCACTTGTAATATCCAAGCTCCAAAGCCAGCTCCAAAGCGCGCTTTTGCTTGCTGCTGAGCTTTGGCCTCAAGTGAATGAAGTAGATGTCGGTTAGCTTGCTTTGCTGAATCTTCTCGACCTTTACGTCGTCAAGAGATTCCTGGAGGTGCTTAATGAACTCTGTAAGGGTTTCCTTCTTCCAGGAGGCAACCTCCCAGTACTCATAGCCGTCAGTGTCCACTGTTACAGGCTTTGAAAAAATCAGCTTTGGGTTGTGGAAAGCGGAGGGAAACTCGTCTGAACGAACCTCAACAAAGAAAACGGCATTGCCCTCCTGCTCAAAATCAGTAACCCTCTCATCGGCCTTCAGCGCCTCAATAAACTGCTTTACGTCCTCTTCCCTGCCTGAAAGAACCTGAATCTGGGGGGCGTGAATCCTGCCCTTCTCCCTGAAAACGTTGAACGCGACCCTGTTCCGAAACCATAAAATAGGAGTTTGTACTTACTAAAAGCAGTTGTTCGTATTTTGAACGCATATCCTTTTTTGTGGAGGTAATTCTAGTGGTTAAACGAAAGCTTTCTGACCTGTTGGACGAGGCGACCAAGAGCAAGTCGCCGAGCTTCTGGCATGCAAGACTTACTGAAATGCAGGTCCTGCTCAAGGAAAAAAAATACTCTGCCCTTAAGAGGCGGATTCATGACCTTTTGGAATCAGACAGAGCCACAGGCAGGGTAAAACCCTCTAAATAGAAGGCAGGAAAGAGCATTTTTCCCTATTTCTTTGCAAGCTTGCTTCCGGCAAGGCCGCCCGCAAGCCCTATTGCGAAGTTGAGCAGGGCAAGAAACACTGCGCTAAAGGCCAGTGAAAAGGTTATCAGCCCCTTGTATTCCTCCAGTGACATTTTTGCAAAGAGTTCGCCGCCGTATTTTGTCGCCTCCGCCATTTGGCTTTGCCAGGCGGCGTCGGTCATTAGCATGAGGGAACCAGTGCTCAGAACCATCAACAGCAGGCCCCCAATTGCGGCCCCCATTGCTGGAACAAAGAGAACCGCCTTAATGTCCTTGGTTTTTTTTGCGATGAAGAAGCCGCTTGGAACGCTTCCAAGCAAGGCAGGCAAAACAAGTATTATGAGGGAAAAAGCCATTAGCCCGGTTGAAAGCGTTATCTCTCCACTGGCCGGGATCATCAGTTCTCCCAGCAGATCTCCCGCAAAAAACAACAAGGCGGTGAGAATGGCCGCCAACAGCAGCTCTTTCCAAAACTCCCTAAACATGTTACCAAAACAAAGGGGCCTTCCACTATTTTATTGTTTCGGGACAGGGGTTGTTCTGAAAAACTGTCCAAGAAATTGCGCTTGTTTCCCGGCGCAATTAATAATAAAAAATTATAACAAACTACATATAACTAATTGGAAAATAAAGGCAAAATCAATTTGGCTTGGTTTTCTGCCAAGAAAAATGAGCATAGTTCCTACCATCTATCATTACATCAACGCCGTGCACGGAAGTTACCATGACGCTACAACCTTTTTCTCTTAAGGCTTCTGCGACTTTTAGGGATTGATTTGGGTCGCTCTCTGGTATCTTCCTCAGTAACAATTTCAACTCCTT
>JAFCCZ010000078.1 GCA_017609945.1 Candidatus Iainarchaeum sp. | reverse complement strand
AAAAAGGAGGGAGGTAAGGCACGTTACAGAGGTTAGCGAGCTGTTGGTGGAAAAGGGGGAAGTGAAACTGAACATGCTGTTTGAATTTGATTTTGGAAAGGACCGGCTTGTGAAGTGCGGCAAAAGCAAGAGAATTGCGGAAAAGATTAAGAGAAGCTTCTCAATGAACGAAAGCGGGCTGGCAAAGGAGGCTAGGCGGCGCGAAAAATTTTTGCGGGGCCTGCTTGGAAAGGAGATTTCGCTGGAAGGGTTTTTTGAAACAATGAAACAACAAAGTATTTAGTCGATTGCCGAAGCGTTGGGGCTGGTTTTAAAGCCTTGCCCGCTCGC
The DNA here is from genome assembly GCA_017609945.1 of Candidatus Iainarchaeum sp. Lineage (GTDB taxonomy): Archaea > Iainarchaeota > Iainarchaeia > Iainarchaeales > JAFCCZ01. The sequence continues at coordinate 3,863 of JAFCCZ010000078.1, read as the reverse complement.
TTGGTTTATGCAAAGCATATGTTTAAATAACTCAATTATATATATTTATATGATTGCTATGAAGACGCGTCAAAGTGTTTTGCATTACCCAAGGCTTGATACTGTCCTAATGATTGAAGAAGCCATAAAGAAAGCGAAGGATTACCCGACAAGAACACAATTGTGGAAAAGCCTGCCAAAAAAAGTAATGTACCAGACATTCGGGGTAGTAATCAACTATTTGATTGAATCTAGAAAAGTAATGCTTTCAAAGGACAAAAAACTTGTGTGGATTTTTGCAGACTCGCCGAAGGTAAGAAGACTAATTGCCGAAAGTGAACCTGCGCATGCATGAAATACGTTACTCCAAGGAATTTAACAAAGACTATTCAAAGCTAAAAGAAAGAGGGGAAAAAGGTCAGGGTGAAGCGACCTATTTGCTTAAACTGATTGGAAATGCAACGTTAAAGCTTTCGCAGGACAAAGAGGCAGGCAAGAAAATACCGCGAAAGAAATGGCCAAAAGAATATTTGCAAAATTTTGAAGTCACAAACCTCTGGAAATTCAATCTCGACACATATTGGAGATTAACTTACACCATTACCGGGAACCAGGTCAGTTTCTTTCTAATTTATCTTGAATACCTGGACCACAAAGCATATGACAGAAGATTTGGATATAAAAGGAGGTAAACTAAAATGTGGCAAGGGTTGGAATTTTTGCGTGAGGAACAAGTGAAAGCAAACGCCTTGAAGGCAGCGCTCTTTTCGCTTTTCGCGTGGCTTGCGTTTGGCCTGTTTTTAGAGGAGCTTGTTGTTTCTTTTCTGCTTGCCGCGCTCTCCGGAATTGCTTTGTTTGGAATTGCATTGTACCTGCCGGTTATGCAGAGGAAAAAGTATGCCCTGCTTGTGGAAGGGCAACTGCCCTTTGCGCTGATGAACATTGCCGTTGAGATGAACCTTGGCCTGAAGTTTGAGCGGATTCTGGAGCATGCTGCAGGGCAGGACAACGAGATTGGCAGGGAATTCAAAAAGGTTTTTTTGGAGGCAACGCAGAAGGGGGCATCGGTTCAGGAGGCGCTGATGCATTTTTCCAAGAGGGCTGGCTCGCTTGAAGTGAAACGTGCAATCGCGCTTTTTGTGAGTGTTTACGAGCAGGGCCAGAGGGCAAGCGGGGAATCCGTAAAAATGCTTGCAAGGGAGATGCTTGCAAAGCAGCGGGCTGTTTCAAAGGAGTTTTCCGGCAAGCTTGTTGTTTACTCCCTGCTTTTTGTTGCGGTTTCCGCAATTGTGCCTGCGCTCTTCCAGAGCTTTGCAATTGTCGGGAGCATGGTACTGCATTTAACCTTTACAGCGCAGCAGATTTTTCTCATCATAGTTCTTGGATTTCCCTTAATTGACCTGGCAGCGCTTTACTACATCAGGCTGAAAACCCCGATCTTTTTGAGAGAGTGAACAGGATGAGCAATGCAACAGTAAAGGAACAATGGGAAGAGTTTAAGGCGGGCTTTGAGGAAACGCTTGGGCGAAACTGCGGCAAGGGCATTGAGTGGTTTGTCGGGGTTTCGGTGCTTTCCGGATTCGTGCTGAGCCTTTCAGGAATAGCAATTTCCTTCACCGCCGGCATGAATAACTTCTACATAACTGTAATCGCTTTTGTTGCCTTTATAGCCCCCTTACCCCTCCACTTCCTTCTCCAGCAGTACCTTTCCGAACTCAACAGGGCAAAGATTGATGCCCTTGTTCCGGATTTGCTGCTGCAGGCCAGTGCCTTCCCGCGCGGAACCAGCTTTGAGAAGATAATTCAATACTTTTCGAACGAAAGGTTTGGGTTGCTTGGAGGGGAATTTGAGAGGGCAGGGCAGGAGATTGAGAAGGGCTCAACCGTTCCAAATGCCCTGGACAATATTAGAGAGAGGTGCGGGAGCAAGGTTGTGGACAGGGCAGTGCTTTTGCTCAAGCAGGGCTACAACAGCGGGGCAGACATGTCAAAGATTTTCAGGGAGGCGGCCTCCGACCTGATTGAAACAAGCGCCATCCTGAGGGAGAGGAATGCGGCGCTTGTTATTGAGAAATACACATTGCTTTTGGCCGGAGGCCTGATTGTTCCGCTTATTCTGGGGCTTTTGGTTGGAATGGTTTCCTCAATGGACTTCTCCGCCTTTGAGCTGCTTGATTTTGGCGCAAGCGTGGAAGAGAAAACTGCCCTGCTCCAGTCCACAGTCCTCGCCAACCAGATTTACATAGTGGAGTACTCGCTTATTGCCGCATTTTTCGTGGCCAACCAGGAGGGCAAGCCAAAGAAGGCCCTGCTCTACGCCTGCTTTCTCCTGCCGGTCAGCGTAATCTGCTTCAACGCAGCAAAAACAATCCTGGCAATCTAACCAAAAAAAGGGCAGGAATTTAAACAACAAAGAACAATATTTATTTATGGCAAAAGCCGTTTTGCGCAAAATCCTGCTTATCTCAATTATAGCCCTAACCATAATCCTGCAAAGTGCAACCGCCCTCGCCGGGCCGGAGTGGCAGTGGACATGCCAGGCAATAGAAAACGCGAATAACGAAGGATATTACTCGTCCATAGTGGAAGGAAACGACGGAAACCTGCACATAAGCCACTACGACTACACAGGCAAAAACCTAAGATACTGCGAAGGAACAGCAAACCAATGGACCTGCCAGGCAATAGACACCACAGGAGACGTAGGGTGGTGGCCATCAATTACGGTAGGAGCAGACGCAAACCTGCACATCAGCCACCACGACGAAACAAACGACGACTTACGCTACTGCGAAGGTGCAGAAGAAGAGTGGACATGCCAAACAATAGACAGCACAAACGACGTGGGAAATTGGACATCAATAGTGGAGGGAGACGACGGCAACATACACATCAGCCACCACGATGAAGACAACGGGGACCTAAGATACTGCGAAGGAAAAAAGACCCAATGGACATGCCAAACTCTAAACGCCATAGCAGAAAATACGGGAATCTACTCGTCAATAACGGAGGGGGCAGATGCAAACATACACATAAGCCATCAAGACAACACATTCTCAAAACTACGCTACTGCGAAGGAACAGCAGAAGAGTGGACCTGCCAAGTAATAGAAAGCGCGAATAACATAGGGTGGTATACAACACTAGTGGAAGGAAACGACGGAAACCTGCACATCAGCCACTACGACAACACAAACTCTGACCTAAGATACTGCGAAGGAAAAAACACGGAGTGGACATGCCAAACAATAGACGCCGCAAACCTGGTAGGGTTTTACCCATCAATATTCTGGGGAAACGACAACAATCTGCACATAAGCCACTACGACGCCACAAACGGCGACCTAAGATACTGCGAAGGAACAGCAAACCAATGGACCTGCCAAACAGTAGACAGCACAAACGAGGTAGGATATTACACATCAATTGTGGAAGGCGCAGACAATAACATTCACATTAGCCACCACGACAACACAAACACCGGCTTAAGATACTGCGAAGGCGGATTCATAATTTTGCCCTACGAGCCACCGCAGGTGGGAACCCCGGCCTACTGCGGAGATGATTCGTGCGATTTATCAGCAAGGGGCGAAACCGCGGCCACCTGCCCGGCAGACTGCCCTGCCGTCTGTGGTGATTCAGCCTGCACCCACACAGAAAACCCACAAACATGCGCACTGGACTGTATCGGATGCGGAGACGGAAAATGCGGAACCGGAGAAGACTGCGCAAATTGCGAAATGGACTGCGGAGCGTGTGAACCAGAGCCGCCTGTGGAAGAGCCTCCAGTGGAAGATCCCGTGAACCCGGTGGTAACCGAACCGCCAGTTAATCCCAACGAGCCTCCTCTTGAGGAAATTTCAAAAGAATGCTTCACCGAT